>CAMFTS010000004.1 GCA_945988915.1 uncultured Clostridia bacterium | reverse complement strand
CATTAAGTCCCGAGCTTAAGAAAAGAGCTGACAAATTCTTAAGGGATCACAACGCGGATATTCAAATTAGAGAGGGTTACGGATTGACAGAATGTGTTACAGCAAGCTGTGTAACTCCGTTTGACCGTTCAAAAACAGGCAGTATAGGTTTGCCTCTGCGTGATACATATTACAAAATTGTTGAGCCCGGAACATTTAATGAAAAAGAAACCGGTGAAGACGGTGAAATTATTCTGACAGGTCCTACGCTTATGCTCGGATATCTCAAAAATGAAGAGGAAACAAATCAGACTCTTAAAGCAGATGAAAACGGTACAAAATGGCTTTTCACAGGCGATATGGGCTATATGGATGACGAAGGATTTGTCTATTTCAAGCAGAGAATTAAAAGAATGATTGTTACGAGCGGCTACAATGTATATCCGTCGCGTATAGAAGATGTTTTAGACAAATGCCCCGATGTTAACTATTGCTGTGTAATTGGCGTTAAAGACCATTATAAGATGCAGAAAATCAGAGCATATATAGTTTTGAATGAGGGTGTACCCGCAACAGCAGGGGAAAAAGAAAAAATTAAAGAATTCTGCAAGCCTTATCTTGACAGATATGAATGGCCTAAAGAAATTGAATTCCGTAATGCTTTACCTAAGACATTGGTAGGTAAAGTTGCGTATCATACACTTGAAGAGGAAGCAGAAAAAAATGGGTAAGAAGAGAAATGTAAGAAAATACTACGGCTTTGCAAAAGTATTTATCCGGGTAATGATTAAGTTTGTAAGTCCGAAGCTTTTGCACGATTTGAATGCAACAGTTGAACCCTACACTCCTAAAAACAAGACATTTATCATTATCGGCAATCATTCCGATATTATGGACCCCGGATATCAAATGGTTTCGCTTAACAGATATGTTCGCTTTGTTGCTGCGGATTTTCTTTTAAGAATAAATCCTATTACCAAATTCTTATTAGGCACACTTGAGGGCGTAATCGTTAAAAGGCGTGACAAGTCTTCCGAATTATTGGTTGAAGAAATCCTTGAAAATGTCAGAGCGGGAATACCTGTCGGACTTCACGCTGAGGGTATGGTAACTACAAACGGCGAAACAGGATTTATTTCAGAAAATACGGGTAAGCTTGTTAAAGACTCGGGCGTTGCTTTGATTACATACCGTGTAACAGGCGGTTATCTTCACAAACCGCGCTGGGCAGACACCAAGAGAAGCGGTCCTATTCACGGCAAGGTAGTAAATGAATACAGCCCCGAAGAATTAAGCAAAATGTCAGTTGATGAAATTAACGAAATTATTCGTCGTGATATTTATGTCAATGCATATGAAGAGCAGAGAAAGAATCCTCAGATTTATGCGGGTGAAAAACTTGCAGAGTTTGCAGAAAGACTGCTTTATGTTTGTCCGAAATGTCATCAGGTAGGCAAGCTTAAGTCCGATGATGACAAATTCACTTGCGAATGCGGTTATTCACTTACATACGGTGAAGATGCATTCTGGCACAGCGATAAAAACGAAGTTATAATAGATAATGTTCTTGATTGGGATAAGTGGCAGCGCAAAGAGTGGAAAAATATTCTTCTTTCAACGGAAGGACTTATTTACAGCGAAGAACATCAAATTGTTTCAAAGGTAATAGACAACGAGCCTCAAACAGTTTTTGCAGATGCTGTAATGAATATTTACAAAGACCGTTTTGAGTTCGTTATGAACGGTGAAAAATTAGAATTTCCGTTGTATTCTCTTAAGAGAGTACAAAATGCTTCAACACAGAATCTTGTTATTATAGATAAAGATTCAAACTACTATCTTATCAGCTGTAATACACCGCATTCATCTGACAAGTATGTTGCTGCTTGGTACTACTTAACAGGCAGAGAATATAAATAATAACTATAACGGTTTGACGCCCTCAAATAGGGCGTCTTAATTTATGTTAATATATTAATGAATATCAATAAAAAATCACAGCATATTTAATGATTTTGGAAGCTTATGCAAACGGTTTTATTGCAGATAAAAATCAGATAAAATGACTTGCTATAATTTAGAAATACAGTTATAATTGATTTATAAAGGAGGGCTTATCAAATATGAAATATGAAAAACTCTTTACACCAATGAAAATAGGAACAACAGAGATAAAAAACAGAATTGTTATGTCTCCTATGCTTATGGGTTTAGGTCAGTTTGACGGTTGTCCGACCGAAAAGATGATGAATTATTACGAAGAGCGTGCAAAAGGCGGTACAGGCTTAATTATTACCGAGATTACCCGTGTTAACGATGTTCACGGTGCGTCTGCTTTTGCACAGCTTTCAATGAGCCACGATGAAAACAGCGAGGCTTTTAAGGAATTTGTTGACAGAATTCACAAACACGACAGTAAAGTCTTTGTTCAGCTTCATCATCCCGGCAGACAGAATTTAGGTTTGCTTATCGGTACGGTTCCGTTGAGTATCGCTATGGACAGAGCTTTGCCTTTTTATCAAAAGGCTCTTTATAAAATAGTTCCAACCGGAAAAATCCTTTTAGAGCATCATTTAGTACCTAAGGTTATGGCTCCTTCGGTCAGCGAAAGAAGCTATTTTGCCGATTCTAATATGAGAGCTTTCTCAAAAAAGCAGATTGAAAAGCTTATCGAGCAGTTCGTTGACGCTGCCGTAAGAGTAAAGAACAGCGGTGCAGACGGCGTTGAGTTACATGCGGCACACGGATATTTAATCCAGCAGTTCTTAAGTCCAAACACAAACAAGAGAAATGACGAATACGGCGGAAGCCTTGAAAACAGAATGAGATTCCTCTTGAATATAATTAAAGGAATACGCCAAAAGTGCGGCGATTTTCCGCTTATTGTCCGCCTTACCGTAGATGAATGTTATTCATATATAGGAAAGCCCGAAAAAGGCTATAATTTAACAGAAGGCGTTGAAATGGCAAAAGTTCTCGAAAAAGCAGGAGTTGATGCCATTGATGTATCTTCGGCTTCTTATGATACCTTTAACTATTGGTTGGAGCCGACTTCATTTGAATGCGGCTGGAGAAAGTATATGGCAAAAGCGGTTAAGGATGCTGTATCTATTCCCGTGCTTGCCGCAAATCTTATCAGAAGTCCCGAACAGGCTGAGCAACAGCTTGAAGAAGGATATCAGGATTTCGTATCATTAGGCAGACCGACTATTGCCGATCCGCATTGGGCAGAGAAAGCACAACAGGGAAGACCTGAGGATATTAAGCGCTGCATTTGTTGTCTGTACTGTATTGAAAGTATGCAGAATAATGCTTATACAGGCTCACACGGCAGATGCTCTGTTAACCCGAAAATAGGCAGAGAAAACATAGAACTTAAGAAGAACGGAAACGGCAGAAAGGTTGTCGTTGTCGGAGCCGGTCCTGCAGGCTTAATGTCTGCGGAATTACTTGCCGACAGAGGCTTCAGTGTTACTGTTCTTGAAAAAGAAAATGCTCCGGGAGGTCAGCTTGTTCTTGCTGCCGCACCTCCGCATAAGGAAAAAATTGCTTGGTGCATCGAAGATTTAGTAACAGCTTGCAATAAAAAGGGCGTTGAAATAAAACTCAATACAACTGCTACTAAGGATTTGATTAAAGAATACGAGCCGTATGCAGTAATTATTGCTTGCGGTGCAGATGCGGTTAAACCGCGCAGCATTTCCGGAAGCGATAAAGCTAATGTATTTACATCGACCGAAATTCTGAATAATTCCGTTGAGCTTAAAGGCAAGACGGTTGCTATTATCGGTTCCGGTATGACAGGACTTGAAACTGCAGAAAAGCTTGCTTCCGATAATAAGATTATCGTTATTGAAATGGCTGATAAAATCGCTCCTACAACTTGGATGCAACACAGAGACGATGCAGTTATGCGCCTTAAAGAATATGATGTTGAATACTTAACAAGTCATAAGCTTGTTGAAATTGATGATGACAGTATTGTTTTACAGTGCACCAAAAAGAAGGTTACTGTTTGTAAGCCTTGCGACGCTGTTGTATTTGCAGCAGGCGTAAGAAGTAATTCTGCATTGTATGAGGAATGTAAAGACTGTTTCAATAACATTTACAATGTCGGTGACTCAAACAAGACAGGCAGAATAGCAGATGCTGTTAACGGTGCATTTGATACCGTACTCAAGATTAATTGATTTTACATAAAAAACGGTTGCTTTAAATAAAGCAACCGTTTTCTTCGTTTATCGCTTAGTTTGTCTTATATCATTTCCGAAGAATTGCATCAAAATATAATCACCGATTATTCTTGAGGTGATTCTGCTTGTGTATCTGCCCTCAAGCTCGCCCAAGGCAATATTTGAGTTAATGATTGTCGGCAAACCTTTTGCCATTCTTGTATTTATAATGTTATACAGCTCGGAAACAACAAATTGCGTTGTGAATTCAGAGCCTAAATCATCAAGAATCAATAAATCGCAGTTTAAGAGCTTTTCTTCGGTTGTTCCGTCAGGCTCATCACTTCTGCCGAAACGCTCGCGTTCAATCATATTAAGCAGATTTTGAGATGAACCGTAAACCACGCCGTAGCCTTTTTCAATTACCGTGCCCGCTATGGCGAGTGAAAGATGAGTTTTTCCAAGTCCTGTTTCTCCAAACATAAAGAGGTTAGGGGAGGAAAGCTCAAAATCGTGAGCATATGCTTTACAATAACGAAGTATATCTCTCATTCTCTTTTTAGCATTTTCGTCTTCATATAATTCAACATTAAAATCGTCGAATTTTGAAATTTTTAGCGGAGTTTTTTCAGCAAGCTCTTTGTAAGATACTGACTTTAAAAGTTCATCAAAGCAAGAACAAATAACGCCGTTGACATATCCCGTATCATTACATTTTTTACAGGTGTATTCAGGCTCAAGATATTCTTTGGAAATACCGGCTGACTGAAAAAGCGCCTCGCGCGCATTCTGACAATCAATGCTTTTTTTCTTTAAGCTTTCAACAAAGCCTTTAGGGTCACTGCAGTTAAGAACAGACTTAATGGCGTCAGTTCCGAGATTAGCCATTTTTTGCTCTATTTCAAGCAGCTGCGGATGTTGTTCTGCAAATTCAAGCTTGCGAAGCCTTGCATCACGCTCTGCATTTTCTCTTCTTTTTTTTAATTCTTCGGAGGCTTTTGAAACAATAGCTTGGTTATATTTCATTTCCGTTACCTCTCTTTCTCTTTTTATAAACGATTTCACCGTTTACAGCTTCATTTATTGCTTTTTCAATATCGTAAGAACGCTCGGAATTATTCTTTTCTGCTTTCTTTTGCTTAAAGTCTTCTATGCCTTTTTCTATGTCCCCGGGCGTTTTATAGCCTTTCTCTTTCCAATTCAAAAGCACTTTGTTAATATACGGATAAGAAATCTTGCCTGTTCTTTCAACACATTCATTATATGCGAGTGCCATCATCTCAGCGTTAAAGCCCATTTTTTCCCACTCAATAAACAGCTCTGTTTGTTTCGGCGTTGCCTTAGGAGATGATATTCCCGTAAACTCACGAAATTCACGGAATATCTTGTCGGCAGAATTATGTTCTTCTATATATTGCTGAGCTTTTTCGGGAGTAGTAATATCTTTTTCGTACCAAGCTTTAGCAACGCTTAAAATAAAAGCATTTGACGACTTGCCGATATCAATGCAATACTGCATCAAATCAAGTATTATCTCAATCGGAAGCCCATATGTGTCAATCATCATAAGAATTGCCGACTGCATATCAAAGCCTATTGTTCTGCCAAGCATAGCCTGAGCCTGATTGAAAAGACCTTCAATGGTTTTGTCCTCGTTCATTCTGTTAACAATCTGTTCTAGCGTAGGACGGACAAATTTAATTTCAGATACTTCTTTTTTTGTTTCTTTAACTTCTCTATTGTCGGTATTGACAACTGTTTCTTCTTTTAAATGTGAATCACTTTTAATCGGTGAGGGGGCAGATGTCAAGTCATCGGATAAGAGCACTCCCTCATTAACCCAATAGTCAAGAGCTTCTTTTGTATCGGCAACAGATGAGCCTATTGCTTTTGCAATTTCTTCAACAGAATAATTACTGCCTTGGTTTTTTATAGTCCAAAGCAGTGATTTAACAGCGCAAAATGACGCCATTTTTATGTACTTTTCAACGATTACGGACGGCAACACGAATACCGAACCGTAATGCTCTGAATTGAGTCTATACATTTTTTTATTCCTTAAATTTTCTTTTTGCAAAAATCATTCAGCGAGCAAACTTCACAGTGAGCTTTTCTTGATGTGCAAACAGCTCTGCCGTGCAATACTGTTCTGTGACAAAAATCATTACTTTCGTCAGCAGGTAAAAGCTCTCTAAGCTCAAACTCAACTTTTTTGGGATCTTTAGTATTTACAAGTCCGATTCTGTTTGCAATTCTTATTAAATGCGTGTCGGTTACAACACTTGACGGAGCTTTAAAAACATCACCCATAATAAGATTTGCAGTCTTTCTTCCCACGCCGGGCAGGGTAGTAAGCTTTTCAATGGAATCGGGAACTTCGCCGTTGTAATCGGATTTTATCTTTTGTGCTATTCCTATAATATCTTTAGCTTTTTCGTGATAAAATCCGCAAGAACGAATAATATTTTCTATATCTTTTACATCGGCGTTACAGTAGTCGTCAAGAGTTCTGTACTTTTCAAAAAGAGCGGGAGTAACAATGTTTACTCTCGCATCTGTGCATTGTGCCGATAATCTTGTAGCAATGAGTAATTCAAGCGGGTTTTCTGCATTAAGTGAACAAATAGCGTCAGGATAGTTTTTCTTTAAAGCTTCAACCGATTTTAATGCAAGTTCTTTTTTTGTCATTTCTTATACTCGAGATTTTCAGGTAAATCAAGAAAATAGTCAGCCGAAACTTGAAAATATAAGCAAATATTCTGTAAGTCCTTTAATGAAGGCTCTGTGACTCCGGTTTCAAGGAACGAAACTTTACGCTGAGTAATACCCAAAACATTTGCAAGGTCTGTCTGAGTAAGAGGCGGTAGCTTCGATTGTCGCAGTTGCTTGAATTTTTCATTAAAAGGCATAATAATTCCCCTGTCGCTATTAGTAATAGTGCCGTTATTTTAGCACAATTTTTAAGGGCTTGCAACTATAAAAATATGCTGTTGAGTTAAAAATTTACTACGAATTTTTGTGCAACTTTTTTTCTACACAAAATGTTGTATAATCGACAAATATATTTATCAAAATATAAGATTTTTCTTGTCTGTTCCTATTGTAAAAAATTTTTATATTTGTTATAATATAGCCGATTTTTAGAAAAGGAGGCATAATTTGTAATGAAAAGAAATACAGTAATCGGGATTTTTTCAATAATTATCTCTGTTGTAATTGCTTTTTCCTGCGCACTGATTTCTTTTGCTGAAGGTGAACCGGTCAATCAGCCGACACCGGATGCTGTTAATGTTAATGCTTCCACAAAAGTTGAGGAAACTATCAGCGCAATCAAAGAGGTTAAAACGGAACTTATTTGTATTTCAAAATACGGCAATACGGCTAATTTTCCCGAAAACTCGGCTGAGGGAATCCTTGCGGCTGCCGAGTCGGGTGCCGATATGATTCTCGTTAAGGTAAAAAGAACCGCTGATAATCAGATAGTTTTGATTTCAGATTCAAACCTTGATGATGTTTGTGTCGATAAAGACGGTAATCCCATTAAGAAAGATGTTTCACAGATTGATTATAATGAGTTGAAGACATATTTTCTTCGCAACGGCAAGGTGGTGTCTCAGGAAAAAATGACCGCTTATGCTGTGCCTACTTTGAAGCAGGTTATAGAGCTTCTTGATAAAAGAGCCGTACTTTTGATTGAGGACGGCTGGGAGTACAGAAACGAGATTTATGACATATTATCGGAATGTAATGCTTTGAGCTACAATGCAATTCTTACTGACGCAAAAAAATCGTCTGTATCAAGATGGCTGTCATCAAAACAGTCGGCTCCGTTAATCGTTACAAAATATGACGGAACAGTCGTTTGGAATTCACGGTCATATATCAGAAAATCCGCCGCGCTCGGAGCAATCGGAGTGCTTTTATCAAATAACAATGCTTATTCGACTACGTTCAGCAAATCAACAGTAGGCAAAACGAACGGAAAGCTTCGTGCGGCTATTGATATGACAGATCCTGAACTCTGCGGCAACAGACAGGATACAGCTCTTTATTGGGATGATGTTACTTCAAGAGGCTTTTCAATGGTAATTACCAACAACATTGAGCAGTTTATTGAGTATAGGCTGAGAGTTGAAGAATCAAGAAAAACACTTGAGAATTTAATTGTAAAAGTTTCGGAAATTGACTTGACGCTTTTCAGTTCGGCTTCATCAAGCGCACTGAAGACAAGTATTGAAAAAGCAGATTTTGCCGCAAAGAATTCTGTTTCGGCAATGGAGCTTGATAATGCATATATCAATCTTTTTTCTGCATATAACAACTTAAAGGAAAACGGTGAAAAGGATAAAGGCTCAACAACATATACATCCGGCAGAATTTTTGCCGCAATTATTGTTACGGTTGTGCTTGTTTTGATGGAACTTGCATTTGAAGTGCTCAGAAATAAGAGTATTGCGTTAAGAAAAAACGGTAAAAAGCTCTTCTTTTCAAATAAAAAGAAGAGAAAGAAAAAGGATACCATAAACTTTGAATAGAGCAAGGTTGAATTCTTAATTATTACAGACAATAAGAATAATAAAATTTCAGAAAAACACTCAAACGGATAGGGTACTTGCCTTATCCGTTTTTTATTTTCAACTTACTGTTGCAAACTGTGTTAATATTTGTTAAAATAATTAATTGAAAAGGGCAAATATATTTGCTCGTAATTATAAGGAGAAAAGTATATGGAAAACAAATATTTCTGCGCTAAAGAAAACGGCAAGCTCCATTACCCGCATACAATTCTTACGGGCTTCGGCTTTCTTGCTTCTTCAATTGCATGGGCAATTTACGACCCGTATATCACTAAGATTTTGAACTATTTGCTTAATCGCAGTGATACAATTACCGCTTGGAGCGCAAAGCTCAACGAAGCATTCCCCGCACTTGCAAAATTTGCCGAGGCAAACGGTGAAAATGTGGGCAATTACGCAACAGGCATTACTCTTGTACCTTTGTTTATCGGTATCATTATGACCTTTGACAATATTTTCGGAGTTATTTTCCAGCCGACTTTCGGCAAGCTTTCCGACAATACTCACTCGCGTTTCGGCAAGCGCCGCCCTTATGTTATTTACGGCGCCCCCGTTTCCGCAGCGCTTTTTGCGATTATTCCTTTAGTTGCAATTAAGGTTGCTTCACTCCCGCTGACAATGTTCTTTATTATCCTTTTTGTGTTTGTAATGTCCCTTTGGCGTGCCCCCGTTGTTGCGCTCATGCCTGATTTGACACCTAACGAGCTTCGTTCGGAAGGCAACGCAGTTATTAACCTTATGGGCGGTATCGGCGGTGCGCTCGGCCTTTTTGCAGGTACAATCGTTTCAGTAATTTACTGTGCAGTTAAGGGCATTTCCAAAGACACCCTTACCGAAGGCGAAGGAGAACTTGTAATCTTCCCGTATGTTTTCCTTTTGGGCGCAGTTGTTATGATTCTCGGTATGCTTGTTGTTCTTTTCTTCGTAAAAGAGCCTGACAGCCGTTTGAAAGTCAAAGCAGAAATGAATCAGGCTACTGACGAAGAAGCAAAACGCAAGGCTGCAAAAGAAGCAGCAAAAGCCGAGAAAGCCGCAAGAAAAGCAGAAAAGCTTTCATCAGGTGAAAGAAAAAGCCTTATCTTTATGCTTTTGGGCCTTTTCTTCCTCTTCTGCGGAACAAATGCAATCTCAACCTTCTTCGCACTTTTCGCAGGCGAAATTTTAGGCAAGACAACATCACAGGCAACTATTATGACTACTGCTTTTGCAGCAGCATCTGCAATTGCCGCAATTCCTGCAGGTTGGCTCGGTAAGAAAATCGGCAGAAAGAAAACAATTCTCGGCGGACTTATAATCTTTGTCGTTGCATTCGGCGCATATCTTGTGGCTTATAATGCGGGACTTGACGCACTTACAGGAGTTTTCGTTTGGGCAGCACTTATTGTTGGCGGTGCGGCTAATATGTTCATCACCGTTAATACTCTTCCGCTTGTTCTTGAAATCGGTGGTATTGACAAGGTTGGCACATTCACAGGCTATTACTATACAGCAACATTCTCCGCACAAATTGCAACGCCCATTATTTACGGTATTGTCCGTATGTTTACAGGTACATACCTTTCACTCTTCTACTACTGCCCGATTGCATTTGTAATTTCAATTCTTTGCATTCTTTGTGTTAAGCACGGTGAAGCAAATACAATTTCACAGGAAGTTATTGATAAAATCAAGGAAGAAAACGAAGACTGATAAAACTGAAACAATAAAAATGCAACCGCCGCTGATTTGTGTCAGCAGCGGTTTTCCTGTACTTATTAAGAAAAATTTTCAGATGAAAATAACCTAAGCTACGCGTTTGCGTGTTTACAAGCAAACATCAGTAGCAAGCGTGAATTTTTCACACACCAAAGCAAAAAATAAAGAGTTCACACAAATGTGTAAACTCTTTATCTGTTAATAGGCAGCAAAAAAGATGCCGGTATAAAATTTTGATATGGAGTTGAACAGGCAAGGACAGACAGCTAATGAAATATCGCTGATGCAATATGAAATAAAATTCGTTCTTTCATATGCCGCGGCATATTTCATACGCGAAGCGTATTTCACATTACGAAGTAATATTTCACTCGTTCCGTAAAGAACGAATTTCATTGAAAAAGACGATTGCTCTCGCAATCGTCTTTTTCTGGTGCACCTGACACTTTCAAATCCGAACCTAATGCCGACTTTTCAAGGTCGGCAAAGGTTATGGTTTCGGTACTGTCTTTGAAGTTGAAGTTAATTACCATTCTGTCTTCATATAGGAATACCGAGTTTACAAAGTTGTTTATTAAGCTTCTCCTGTGGTCGAGCTTTTTCGGGTTAAGCTTACGGAACTTGTAAAACCAATATAAAATCTCCTCACGGATCAGTTTCGGTCTTGACATTTCCTCTTTCATAATTCTGATTGAAAGCTCACTCTTTTCCGCTTCAAGCTCATCCATTCTCGCTTTGGTTGTTGGTGTTATGATTCCTTGCTCCATAGCGGTAATAAGGTTGTTTATTGCTGTAAGAGTCTGTGCATATTGCTTTTGCAGTATCGGGAGAACGGTGCTTTCCTGGTTAAAGGTTTCAAGCGCCAGATCTGTCAGATACTCAATCGTTTCATCATTCATAATGAGCTTGCGGACGCTGTCAATAACAAGGTCTTCAATCCAGGCCTTTTTGACTGTCTTTTTATCACAGCCCTTGTGATTCTTTACACTTACACACTTGTAATAACGATGCACAAGTTTTGTTCTGCTTGTGCCGCTTTCACCAACCATTAGGCATTGACATTTGCCGCAATAGAGTTTTGTGGTTAAAAGATATTCATCTTCCGCTTTGTGCTTTGCAGGGGCTTTCTTGTTTTGCTTCATTTTTTCCTGTACCAATTCAAACAACTCCTTATCTACTATTGCCGGAATTCCTCCCGATGTAATAACATCTTTAAACTTGTATTCACCGATATATTTTCGATTGTGCAGCATACGGGCAACAATATCAACATCTAACATGGTTTTCTTGTGAGTACGGACACCTTGGTAATTGAGCATATTTGCAATTTGCTGCATGGACATACCCTCTGCATAACTCTTAAACGCTAAAACTACCGCAGGTGCAGTAACCTCATCAATTTCATAATTCTGCTCTTTATCCACCTTGTAACCAATCGGCAAAGTACCACCGTTGTATTTACATTTAAGAGCATTTTCCATCATACCTCTTGTAACCTTTTCTGCGAGCTCAACAGAATAGTATTCAGCCATACCTTCAAGCAAAGATTCGAGCAGAATACCCTCTGCACCCTGAGATATGGTTTCGGTTATAGATACAACCTTAACTCCGTTCTTACGAAGCATATTTTTGTAATGAGCTGAGTCATATCTGTTACGGGCAAAACGGTCAAGCTTCCATACGAGTATAACCTCAAAATGCTTTGACGCACTGTCTTTTATCATCTGCTGAAATCTCGGTCTGTTATCAGTTTTTGCAGATAAAGCTCTGTCGATATAGGTATCAACGATTTGTATACCGTTCTTTTCGGCATAGGCTTTACATTCACGAAGCTGACCGTCAATACTTTCTTCCTTCTGATTGTCGGAAGAGTATCTTGCGTAAATAACGCCTATCATATATTTTTACCTCCTTTGGTTTCTGTAAATATTGTAATTCATATATTTGATTTTGTTAAATGTGCGGATGCGACTTTTACATCGCATCCGCTGTTTTTTATTCGATTTCCTTTAATTTATCCCAATCTTTGTTCCATTCTTCAAACTCTTTTCTGCCGTTTTCACTTTGAAAGAAAGATACAATATCGGGAAGAATACATCTGATTAGAGATTCGGCAGCATACTCCGAAATGAGAACACCGCCGAGATTATTAGGATTAACCTTGTTTTCGATATATTCAATTTTTACTTCATCAGCCATAGGCAAACCTCCTCACCTTGCATCCCTGCTATTTCTGTTTCTCTGTCTCTGCAACGCCTTGTTGTAATACTCACAAGCTTTCATAACATAATTTTCAAGCTGTTGTTTGTTGGCATTCGGATAGAATTTCTGTACTTGCTCAAGTGGGAGTTTGAACATTTGCCTTTGATTCGGCTTTTCAGACATAAGCATATTTTCAATTCCTTCAACAGTCAGTGTGCCTGAATTAAAATCTCTGTGCATATGCCAAGCCTGAGAATACGACGGTGTACACTCCTGCTCTTCAATTACATGGAGCAAGTCATACTGCGTCTGTTCGTCAAGAAATGAAAGCTCTACACCAACCGAGAAAGCAATTTTACCCTCGTCCATCATATCGAGCAGTTCGGGAATGAGATAAGTCAAGCGGATATATCTGCGAACCTGATTTTTGCTTTCATTAATCTGTTCACCTATGATTTCGGCTGTTTCCAACTTCCGCCCAACTTGGGTGGAAGTTAAATCGGTTCTTTGTCCTTGGCGGCTCATTGCGTCCATTTTCAATTTCAGTGCAAATGCTTTTTCACTTGGTAGAATATGCTCACGGTGAAGATTGCTGTCCACAAGCATAATTGCCGCTTCGTCACGGCTGACGGCAAAAATAAAAGCAGGGACTTCTTTTATCCCTGCCTTAACTGCTGCGTGTAAGCGTCTGTGCCCGCTTATCACCTCATATTCATCTGTGTTTTCAATCGGCCTTAAATGAATCGGAGAAAGAATACCCTGCTCCTGTATACTTTCAATGAGAGTATTCATCTCCTCATTGTCCAACACCTTGTACGGATGTCCCTCAAAAGGACGGATTTTTTCTACCGGGATATTTACCGGTGCTTTAAGTTTCTTGTTAGCCATATCAACGGCTCCTTTCATTTTTATTCTTAATATTTTGATTATTACGGGCTTTACGCCGTTCTTCGATTTGCCGCTGTCTTTCCTCCTGCTGTTTTACATAGCGTGCATATTCTTCCTGCCTTGCTATTTCAGCCTTGGTAAGATAATTAGGTGGCGGCTCACCTATGAGCTTTGAAACGGTATCAACACTTCGGTTGAAATCGTATTCGCTGATGTTGTAATCTGCTTCAGCTTTTTGTCTTGCCTCTTTCTCTTTTTCGGGGCGGATTTTCATCCTTTCGGCTTTCAGCTCTTCTGCATCTGCTTCATCAGCCTGTTTTTCGGTTTCTTGGTACTGAACAAGTGTCTTTTGAATTTCTGCGTCCATTCTCTTTTCCTCAGCTTCGAGCTTTGGGATTTCAAACCTACGCATTTTCTCAAAGTAAGACTTTGCATTAACAATATCATGTTCGGTTTCACATTCGTTTTGCGAGAGAATGCTCTGCATTTTAAATTTCAGCTCTTTAAGTTCAAACTCATAATGCTCAACATCACTTCTTGCCGAGTTGTATTTCTGCTTCATAACCTTGGGAGTGAGCTTCAGCTTCTTCTTTGCCTCTTTGAGTTTTTCTTCGGTGGCTTTCATATCTTCCTGTAGCTTATGGAAGTACACATAAAACTCATCAGCATCACGGACCTCATTCATAGCCTGATGCTTCATATTGTTAATGCTCTTTCTTTCACATTCAAGGATAATCATACTGACACGGATTTCTTCAAGAGCATCTGCAAGTGCAGGTAAGAGTAGCTTTGCCGCCGTGACAACAAGTTCTGTAAGTGCTTTGACCGTTTTGCGAAGACTTAGAATCAAGCTGTTATCTTTACGGATAAGAATGTTGATTTTCATCCGCTCGGTGACCTTGCCTTTCTTCTTCATTTTCTTGCTTGAAACACCCTCGTGAATAGTCGGTTTCAAAAGTATTCCTCTTGCCTCAAAACTGCGGGGATCAATAGGCTCAATGTTCTTTTCTTCTAAGTCTCGGTTTACGATATCTGCCCACAGTTTTCTCCAAGCATAAAGCTGTTCATCACTGTTCCAACGCTCGCTTATGGGATTCTGCCTGCCGTACTTGGTGCTTTTTGGGTACTTGTTCACTCTTTCATATCCGAGAGCCGCTGACGGTGGCAGATAGACTTTTTTACCGTCAACAAAAAATTGATACTGCTTTTCCCAACCCTCATTTTTGGCAGATAAAAATTCAGAGGCGGTAAAGCCTTGCTCCTTACCGTCTCTGATACATAGATATTATTTTTCGGTTTTTCTTTGCCATGTGCCGTCAGGGTTTAACGGTCTGACAGTTGCCATAATGTGAGCGTGTGGATGACCTTCGCCAGTATCGTGAATACAGACATCAACACACATTCCGTCACGGGCAAGAGCCTTTGCGAATTCTTCTGCCTCTGCAATCTGCCTTTCACGGCTGACTTCAACGGGCAGAGCAACAATGAACTCTCTTGCCAAACGACTGTCCCTTGTTTTCTCAGCTCTTTCAACTGCGTTCCACAGTTTACCTCTGTTGCACCATTCAGGCGGAGCGTGTGACGGGAGAAAGATTTTCTCATAGACAAGACCGCCTTTCTTGGTGTAATCGTGTTTTACGCCGTCATATTCATTAGTGATTTCGCTACAGCTCATATATGCACTTGCGGCTACGGCTGAGCGACCAACACCACGGGTTATGACTTTGGCTTCAAGGTGATAAATTGCGGGTATCACGTCCTTACTTTGCGCAAGTTATTGCTTTTTTTATAATTTGCTGTATAATTAATACGAGGTGATTTTATGTTTATATTTTGGGATAATTCAAATATTCATATTTCAGGTTTAGAGGTCATGAAAATTAGAGAACCCGAACAACCACATGAATTGTTTAGAACTAATTTTAACAATTTGTTTGATTTGGTAAGAAACAACAGAAAAGTTGATGCTGCATATTTATCAGGAAGTATTCCTCCTCCAAGCAATCAATTGTGGGACCATATTAAAAGCCTAGGTATTAATGTTCAATTGTTGAATAGAACTGCTGATGGTTTAGAACAAGAAAGCGTTGATATGTCATTACAAACTATGATGTTAAGAACTGCTGTTGATTGTATCTCCGCTCCATCTACAATTGCCGTTTTAACAGGCGACGGAGCTGGGAAGCAACTTGGCGAAGGATTTCTCAGTGATTTAAAAAGAATCAAATCATTAGGTTGGGAAATAGAAGTTTATTCTTGGGAAAATTCCTGCAACAGATATTTAAAAAGTTATGCTGAAGAAAATGGTAAATTTGTTGCACTAGATGATTATTACGACTCAATTACATTTTTAAAAGAGGACCGTTATAATCCTACAGGAGCACAAGTTCGCCCCTCTACACCTTTAAAGCTTTGATGCAAACGGCATTTTATATGCCGTTTATTCTTTCTCTCGGAGAGCGCACTGCACCGCCTTTACGGTGGTGAGTAAGTGCGCCCTTAAGGGAATATATAAGCCGTTAGTTCAGCTTTTCCCGTAAATACCTCTCGATTTCTGTGAAATCCATTGTCTTAATTTCAGGCAAAAGCTTCTCCAAAATCGCACCCTCTACAATAAGTCTGTGGTTTCGCTCTGTGCGTTCCTTTTTACGGTTGCGGTTTTCAGCCTGCTCAAGTCTGTGCTTGGCTTGTATGAGCCTTTTCTCGTCATCGGTCATAAATATCACCTCCAATCTGTTGGCACCGTAAGCGGTGCCGTTTTTTGTTGTGTTTTCCTCTGTGGCTCCGAAATCCGAATGTTTTGGCACCGTTAAAACATATCAAGAAAAGCCAATGCCTCTGCATCGTTTTTCTGTTTCTGCTCCTCGGTTAACTCCATATCCATACCCGCCGAAGAAGGAGGTGTTATGGCAACTGAAATGCTACACAGCTCCTCTTTCAGAATCTCCCTAAACTTTTCAAGTAGTTCATCATCTGCCGTCTGCTTCTCTGCATAGGCAATAGACGCCTTAATCGCATCAATGATAAACTGATTTCTTGACCTGTACTTTTCTTTATCAAGGCTGTTCAGATAATCAATGATTGCTTTGTTCTCTGTGTCGCTCAAATTAAAGCGCACATTTATGCGATACTCGTTCATATTCTGCCACTTTTCATCATGGTTTCGGCAAGGTACTCATATCCCTTTGCCGCCGCACAGATATCATCAACGAACTGAATACGTTCTGCATTGAACTTGTAGAAATTCTTTACAAGGCAACCGCCACCGCCGGTAATATACAGCATCATCGTGTTCTCATCGTACCCGTGGTCACGGAGTCTGTGGAAGATTTCACCTACATATTTCTGTACCTCCGCCTTGATAATCTTCAGATCTGACTGCGCAATATTTGCTGTACCTTTGCAAAGCACTTCATCAATAATATGCTCATTGATTTCCCTCTGCGTTTTTCTGAGGAACGCTTCACGGATATCTACGGTACAAAAATGTGTACCGAACTTTTCGGTGTACATTCTCTCCGATTGCGGTCTGCCGTTAATGACATAGAGAACGTTCATTGTACCATTGCCAATATCAGCAACAAGGTTTACACCGTCCATTTTGGTTGCAAACTGCGAAACCGCCGCATACCCCTGAGGATAGATGCTCGCACCTGCGATTCTGATTTTGTACTCGGTATGCTGCCAAGTGAAAGTTATTTCCTCATTCTTGGTGAGATACGCTTTGAAGCTCTCTTTCTGACCTGCCGTCCAAGTGAGGGGCAGACCTGCCGCAATGTGAACTGTAGCTTCAGTTAAGTTTTCGTCACTTAACTCCTTTGCAATAGCTACAAGAGTGAGGGGATAATAGTCCTCGTCTTTGATTTTGTCGGGAAGAAACTCCTTGTGTCCTTCACCGATAAGATAGAACTTTCCACCGTAAACAAGCATATCCTTTGTAAAAAGCGGCTCTGAATCACAAGCCGTAATGCCTGTTCTGAAGCAGTGGTTAGCCGTTTTGATGTTGCCATAACCATGGCAACACCGATGATGATTACATCATTGAATTTTTTCAATTGTTATTCCTCCTTAAAATGTTCTTTTTTGACTTGTGATTTTTAATTCAGGCAATAAAAAAACGCCCTTTAGGGCGCAGTGAAAATATGGGACTGTCACGAATGTTGAAGACGACATTCTCCTTTCTGATGAAATTTTTGATATATATATTTGGTAGGTTCCCAAAATGGGAACCTACCAAAATTACCCGAACAATATTTACAATGAGCAATTTGTGTCCATTTGAAAAAGTATAACGAATATTTTCTAAGTGGTAGGTTGTCAAAACGATAACCTACCCAAGCCATTCATATTCAAAGTTCCAAGTTCCCAAAATGGGAACTTGGAAGAAGCGTCACCAAAGTCAAATTAAAGGTTCCAAATGGTAAAAAGTATCACAGGAGAAGCAAGTCAGAATATAGTTTGTAAAGGGCAAATGACACTTTACAAAAAATGTAATGCAGTATTTTTTACCGGAATTTTAAATTTGGGTATAAAAACACCTGCGACTTTTTGAGGTAACAAGTGTATGAAAACGGATTGAAAGTTGTAGTGTAGGTGTGGTATAATTATTTTTAGAAATAAGCTTCTGAGAAAGGTTGATGTTTTATTATGGGTTACGAAGGCTCTTGGAGTGGCATGCGTAAATATCTTGAAAAGAAATGCTTGCAGATAGTTTGAAAGGCAGAGTTAGATATGGTTGCACTACTTATGTCGGAATGGACGGATGCAAAATTTTTGAGGTTTGTATTGATGACAAACAAGTAAAGCGTTTTTCTTGGGAGACTGTAAATAATTATTTTGTTGAAAAAGGATATAAAACAATCAAGAAGCCATATGGTGCCATTGAGTATTGGTATGAATTCTGGTCTTTATTAGATAAATATTCTTTAAATGAGAGAACGGAATATAAAGACAGTGAATTTACTGAAGCTCTTGCTGAATATCGAAATCAGGATATAAAAAACAGCTTTGAATCTGATAACCCTATTGTAAGAATGTTTGCAATACTTGACCGTCGTGTAGGTAAGCGTACGCTTGAAAAATTGAAAGATATGTTAGATGAACAACCCGAGTGGTTAAAACAGTTTTATCTATTAAGATTTGAAGCTGAAAATCTGTAGTTTTATTAGATAGTTTATATGTTTTGTTCTCAAGAACACTTTATCATTCAACTGCTCTCCCCGTGAGGGCAGTTTTTCTTTGCCTTAATTCTCCTCTCTACTATACTTAATACGGAAAAAGTGCGATTTCTAACGGAATACCGTAACAATCATAAATGATAAACGCAACAAGGCTTCAACTCCCTATATATAAGCCTATGAAAGTATTTTAACTTTTTAATAAACACCGTTTGTAACACAAAATATAGCATTTTTTCAAAGAAAAGTTTTTTATCAAAGCAGTCCGTTATTCCGAACTTTTCTTGATTTTTGGAGGCAAATCAACAATATCGCTATTGACAAGCGAACATTTGTTCTAATATAATGTATGTAGTCGAATTTTGAATAGGTGGTGAAACCATGCTTTTCAGTGCAGATTACAGAGACGGTATAGTAACGATTGATAAGAAGCATTATGCAGGCTTTTATGCCGTGTGCCTGCTTAATCAGTATTACAAAAATGACAATGCCGCCCGTATCGCAGTTTCTCGTGAATACTTGTGGCACGTCAGAGAAACTCTTGCTCTCGGTTATCTGAATGATACCGACTTTATAAAAGCCGGGGAAGAAATACAGATGATATTAAAGGTGTTACCAAACATCAAACCATTTAACACCTGCGATATTCAAGCCGAAAAGGAAAGAATTGCGTATCTTTTCACAAAAGCAAATGCGGATTTGATTGTTGACTATTTCCGCCGAAAAGCAAAAGTACAAAACATTGACCCGGCTCATGCTGTATTGGATATTCTTCCGCCCGAATATGACAAAGACTTTTTCACTATGGTAGAAGATTTGCTGAAAGCAGTAAATGAAACCATAAATTATTATGATACGCTACCTGATGATATGGAAAAGGCATTTAAATGTCTTTTGAAGTTTGTTTTACGTCTTGATGAGGCAGAACGCTTTGACGAAGCACACCTGTTGCCGATTGCTATGGAGATATTCAGTAAAACAGATTGCAATGTCAAAACAGAGTATGTTGCTGTTACCAAGAAAAAGGATATTGCAGTTGCGAAAAGGCTGACCTTTGAAGATTATTACTCTTTTATCGTAACGGATTTCTTTGAGGGTTTACATTACGGACACTACCCAAAACAATGCGGTATCTGTAACAGATATTTTCTCATGACCTCTGCCCGGAAGCAGAAATATTGTAACGGTTTTGCACCGTATATGCTTCGTGGAAAAAGAACAACCTGCCGTAAGTATGCGGCGTCAATCAAACGCAAGGAGCGAGAAAAGGACAACCCTATTGTGGCTGTATATGAAAAAAGAGCCTCCGCAATCCGAACTGAGAAAAGCAGAGGCACTATAACGGCAGAGTTTGCAAAAATGGCAACATTTATTGCAAAAAACAATATGCTCCGAGCGCAGGAAAACTATGAATATCTTACTACTCAATATGCAAAGGATATGACACGAAAAAAGTTGTATTCTGACACGGAAAGAATGTTGAAGTGAAAGGACGGTGAGTGCCGTGAAGGATTGGGAAACAGAACTGTATATCTACAAACAAAAGCCGGCACCGCCGAAAATGCAGTTGCAAGAATACATCCGCCTTTACCTTGAAGAAAAGGATGAGAAATATCTGATATGGTTTTTACACTATTACGAACCGATACTTAACAATGCTGTTAAAGGCTATGTTCAGGAATATGCAATGCCCGGTCATTTTGCAGATTTGAAATCTGCTTGTGTGTTTGCACTTATCAAGGCCTTACAAAACTATGACATCACAAAGAGCAAGTCTTTTGAAAGCTACTATACGGATTTTTATATCAAACGGGTAGTTCACGAATATGTTCGTACTATGCGAACAGGCTATACTATACCCACAGAGGATGAAAATGCACGGCTTCGCAAAATCATGGCACTGTATCGAGGAAACAATTACAGAAATGACGATGAAACAATCGCTAAGATTGCCGCAGAGCTTCACCTGAAACCGAAAACAGTTTCAGAGATAATCTCCGCCGGTATTCGCAATATGAACTATACCGAGTTTTACAAAAACCTTGCCGATGATGAAAGCGAAGTGCGAGAGGAAGAGTATATTGCCGACTCATATTCTGACCCATTAACAATGCTGCTGGGTTCTTTGCGAAAAGAAGCCGTACACGAGGTTTTTAGTAAGCTGAATTATGAGGAACAGTACATGGTTGCCGGCAGATTAGGATTTTGTATGAATTGCTTTTCAAGTTACTATATGGACAAGTCTGTTACCGACAAAGATGGAAATCCGAGAAAGGTTAAATTCAAGAAAATGCCATATATCGACCTTGCGAACACCTTTGGGAAATCCTCACCTGATACCGCATATCAGACCGTCAACCGGGCTTACGTTAAAATGCGAGAGTGGTTGAAGGATACGGAGTATTTTAAGGGCGGATAAAAGGGAAAATCCCCGTTGGTGCAGGGGTACTGCGACGACAGGAATAACTTTATTATGTGCGTTACCTTATTTGTTAGATTTTGCAATCTGCAAGTAATGTATAACTAATTTATAAAATAGTGTCGTAAAATATGAAACCTTTTTGATTCGACAACCGTTATATAAGTGTAAGGAAGTGATGAAATGGATGAAAAAGAGCTTGTCTGTCGAGCAAAGCTCGGAGATAAAGAAGCGTTAAATGAAATCGTAGATATGTACTATGATGAAATTTACAGATTTCTTTATCGTCGTATGGGTAACAAAGCCGCTGCAGAGGATGTTACTCAGGATACTTTTATAAAATTCATTAAAAACCTTCCTTATTACAAAGAAAAGAACAAACTCAAAAGTTTTCTTTTTACTATTGCAATAAACACTTCAAACGATTATTTTCGCAGATATAAGCAAGAACTTTTCTTCCTTACTCTCGATAATATTGGCGAAGAAATCACAGAAGATAAAACCTTGCAAAAAGAAGATGCTTTAATCGTGCGAGAAGCTGTACTGTCTCTGCCTGATATACAGCGGGATGTTATTATTCTCAGGTTTTATCACGATTTAAAAATCAAAGAAATTGCATCTGTACAGAAGGTTCCCGTTCCAACGGTGAAAACCCGTTTAAGAAGAGCTCTGAAGGCTTTAAAGGAGTGTGAATTATGGTAAACAAAAAAGAAATATCGGATGTTCTCTCGTTATACGAAGCTGAACAATACAGCAAAGAAGCCAAAGATAATCTTAAAGCTCAGATTTCAACTATAAACGTAAGACATGTGCCTGAATTCTCATTAACAGGATTCTTGTCGGGAGTAATAAAAGGTCTTACCCCTTGGTTTTTTGTACTGTCTCTTATATATCTGATAGCTGTATTTGCTATAAGCTTAAACTCACAATCAACTATTTCTCCTCTTGTTTCCTGCATTTTGACTCCATTTCTTGCGGTAGGCGGTTTAGGCTGCGTTTATTTTTCCTCTTCGTTACAGCTTTTTGAAATGGAAAGTGCGTGTCTGTATAAGCCTGAAAGCGTTTTTGCCGGAAGATTAGTTTTGTGCGGTATATATGACCTTATTGTAGTATGTATCGGTAGTATATTATCGGAAACTTTTTTCTACACGATCACTTTTTCACTTATTGCCTTTTTGCTTTCAGCAATTGCGGTGCTTTCAATGTGCATTATTTTCAGTATCAAATCCGTTATAGGATTATCAGCAGGAATGATGTGCATATTAGTCGGTTTGATTGTTTCACATGGCGAAGCAACAAGCCGAATACAAAGTTTTTTGTGGAGTCTGCCCCTTGGTAATATTACTGCAACTTTATTTGTACTTCTTCTTTTCGTTTTGTTTATCGGTTTTATTGCAGTCAAAAACTTTAATTTTGAAAGGTTGGTGAAAAAATATGAAGCTTGAAATGATTAATGTCACCAAAAAATATGGGGATAAAAAAGCTGTCGATAATCTGAGCATTACTCTCACGAACGGAGTTTATGCTCTTTTGGGCGCAAACGGTTCAGGAAAAACAACGCTTATGAGAATGATAGCTGATGTTCTGAAGCCTACTCAAGGTGAAATTCGTCTCGATGATGAATCAATAAAAAAGCTTGATGCAGAATACCGCAACATCATAGGTTATCTGCCACAGAACTTTGGCTACTATAAAGATTTTACAGCAGAGGATTTTCTCTATTATTTCTGTGCTCTTAAGGGTATCAATGATCCATTCAGAAAAAGTCGCACGCAAGAGCTTCTGAAATATGTAGATTTATACAGCGAACGAAAAAAGAAAATCAAAACATTTTCGGGTGGTATGCGGCAGAGATTAGGGATAGCTCAGGCTCTTCTCAATAATCCTGCCATTCTTATACTTGACGAGCCGACAGCAGGACTTGATCCGAAAGAGAGAATCCGTTTTCGTAACCTTATGACAGAAATGTCAAAGGATAGAATTGTAATTTACGCTACACATATCGTATCGGATATATCTTTCATTGCGGACAGAGTTCTTATTATGAAGGAAGGCAGAATTGCTGCAGACGGAACGGTTCATAGCCTCATAGAAAGTGTAAAAGGTAAGGTTTGGCGAATAAAAGCTGAAAGAGAGGCTTTGCCTGTCATACAGAAGCGTTTCATTATCGGTGAAGCCTTTACAGAAAGTGACGGGATGATATCTTTGCGACTTCTTTCTGCGGAAAAGCCTTGCGAAAACGCTGAACCCTGCGAGCCTGATTTGAGTGATGTTTATCTGAATTTTTTCGGGGAGGTGTCGGCAGATGAAAACCATTATTCAGTATGAGCTTAAAAAGATTTTTCAGAACAAGCTTTTTATAGGCGCTTTTATTATTTGCCTTGTGGCTATGATTTCAATGTCAGCAGTCGCGGTTTATCAGTACAACACAGGAACAAGAGGTCATTTTGATATGACACTTATGAAGGTTGAAAAGGCACCTGAAGTGTTTGTGTCAAAAGACAATATTGACGAATTGAAAAAAGCTGTTGAGGACTTTGAAAACCGTGATGACATTTATTATGAAAGTCATGAAGCGCAATTAAGCGACTATATCGAAGGCGGTTCGGTTTATTCGGGTAAATATGATATAAATACTTCAGATTTATTTTTCAAGTTAGAAACGGGTGAAATCACAGAAGCGGAATTTGAAGTTCTAATATCCAACACACCTCAAACCTCCATAAGAAAAGAATATCTTCCCGAATACTTTAAGCTTTATTGGAGTGTGAAAGAATATGAAGATCTTGAAAGCAATATTGAGCGAGAAGAATTTTATGCAAACAGCGCTGACGAAACACAGTATTACAGAGATTACAATGCATTTTTAGCAAAGCAGGACAGAGAAACGCTTGAAAAAGGCTTTGTTTCCGGATATGATTACGGTTGGGAAAATTTCTACTCTATCCTTTCTCAGGACATAGGTATTTTTCTTGCTATTATAATAATCTTCGGTCTATGTAATGTTTTTACTTCTGAATATTCACTTTCCGTAGATGCATTTCTGCTTTCAAGTAAGAAAGGCAGAGGAACTCTTGCAAGCGCAAAAATAATTGCGGCTCTTATATATACAGTCCTCTGCTTTGTAGTTTATGTTTTATTGGCTCTTCTTATCAGCTTTATTTTTCTTGGTGCAGAAGGTATGAATGTAGGTCAGGGTGAAAGTCACTTAACAAGACTTTTAACAGTTATCCCATTTATTCTTGTCGGATGTGTTTCACTATGCTTTATCACGCTTACTGTGTCTGCTTTCTGCAAAAAGCAGATTACATCTATAGCGTTATCTTCTCTGATTTGTCTTCTTCCGCTTCTGACACAGTTTGTCATTTACATCGACAATCAATATGTTTCACAATTTCTTGAGTTAATGCCGGTAAACACGGTATTCGGCGCATACATATATTCATCAAGATATGTTTATCTTGACGGTAATTTTATTGATATGCGTTATTTCTTCCCGCTTGTAGCTTTGTCGGTAGCAATCGTTTGTCTGCCTTTGATTTACAAAAGATATACAAGTCATCAGGTCAGCAATTGATAGAAAATAGTTATGACGAAACCCCATCGGTCATCCGGTGGGGTTATCTGTATGTTATGAGTAAATAAGCTCTTCGCAAACAATTTCTCTTGCCCTTTGATGAATATTCCCCATTCTTTGCACCCACTCCATCTGATTCTCTTCTTTCAGTTGCTCGGTTACATCTTCAGCTATTTTCATCTGCTCCACAAGCATATCAAACATATCCCTTGCTTGATTTTCAATATCGGCACAGTGTTGATATAGTTTGCCCTGACCAAGCAGCGAGCTAAAAAGTACCTTATTATATTGTTCAAGATAAGATTTGTGCATCATACCCCACTTACCAAGGGTAACCCTTACTTCTTCGGGTGGCAGTTTGAGATTCGGGATTAAATAATCACCAACACGACGGTATTGAATTTTGTTTGACATGGTAACAACCTCCTTATTTTTCACTTTTCTCAATGATTTTCAATAACAGCTCATTAACGTCTTCTGTTGGAAGGTTCTCTGCCAAAAGCATATTGCGAAACTCGTTCATACCGTTGATAAGTAAATTGCACTCAAAATCCGTAAACTTAATTTTTGTCTTTCTGCTCATAAAAAATGACCTCCTGTTATTTGGTAGCTTTATTCTACCTTATAACGGGAGGTTAGTCGAATGTGTGGATTATTTGAAGAAAAATATTTTCATATAAATAGTTGAATTGAAAACTTGTCGAAAACATGCTAAAATATAAAAAAAGAACTTTTGGAGATATTGTTATGTTAAATAATGTTTATTGGAGACTACGTAGCAAAGGAATTAATTTGGTTTTCTTTATTAAAAAACATTTTTATAAATCGAGTGTTTATGCCACTACCGAAAAGACTGTTTTAAAAAGACAAAAAAATGTATTTTTTGATGTTCCTAAAAAAATCATTTTAAACTTTATTCTATTTGCCTGCACTCTTTGTTCGGATAAGCTGTTAGAAAAAATATTAAAATTTGAGGTTAATATTGACCAAACTCTTATTTCAGATATCTTAATTGCCCTTGTTAGTGTGGCTGGTGTTTTTCTTGGTCTTTATTGTTCTTATATAGCAACAGTTTTTTCATCTAAATATGTAAATGCACCACAGGAAATTTCAAACTTATTTAGAGATGACTTAATAAACTCCAAAAGCATTACTGCCATCACTAATTATATGATTTTTTCTATAATAGTCATTATTTCTAATCTGTTATACGAAAACATTGGTTTGATTACAATTGCAATAAACTTTATATTTGCAATTTATATGATAGTTTCGTATGTTTATATCGGAAAAAGAATTCTTACAATGTCAAACACCTATTCTGTTGCCGAAAGCATATATGATAGTTTCTTCAGAGAGTTTAAAAAAATATCAAGTTCTCGTGTTTTCGCTAATGATGCCAATTTTCAAAACCATATAAAAAAAGTTACATATAAAAATATCGAGATGCTTAAAATCATCAACATATACAATTTGGGGACAGAAGAAAATAAAAACCAATCGTTGTTTAATTTCATGTATAATAACCTAATATTGTTATCTTCTTATATGAATACCAAAAAGCATATTCCTTATAATTCTTTATGGTTTAAAACAAATGAGTATAACAAGTGGTACAAGGCAAGTTACCATGAACTTATAACAGCATTAAATACGGGTACTTTCTTAAAAAATATTGATTCAACTGATAACTTTTGGTTTGAAAAAGAGCTGCTTAAAATCAATGAATACGGACTGAATGAACTTATCAAAAATAAGGATTATGATTTAATAAGAAAATATATTTCATGTTTACAACAGCTTGTATCAGATTCGATTGAAGTTAATGATTCTGAATATTGGATTGACTATTTGGGTGCAGTTCAGAGAAAAGTTATTAGTCTCATCACAAATGATAATATTAATGTAGAAACAGGTCTATCATTAATTGAATCTTTAGCTGTTGTTTATTTGCATTTCGGAATACATCTATTTAAATATTTTAAGGATTTCAATCTCAACGAAATTTTGCAGTATTCTGTAGATAATGTATGTTTTGAGGAATATAAGTATTTTCAATTTTTCAATAATCCAATTTTAGGGAAAATGTATCAAGCCATAAAATCCGAAAAGAAAATTGAAAATAAAAAGATTACACCTGATTGGTATATACAGCAATATGTTTCCAAAGAAATATATGATACAATTGTAATGTTCTGCAATTCATTAAATAAGATTAATAAAAACATTGTTAGTTTAGCTGACGAGTTTTCTGCGAAGAGTAAGCATACGGTAGCAGCATTCGTATATTCAAAATATATTGAATGGTATCACAAAATTTATAATGTATTGCCATGTTTAAATACTGTTTTAGAAAAGTCAAAGGCATACCACAAAGAAACCACAAATTACATTTGGGAAGAATACGATATTAATAGTCTAACTGTTAACATTGACAATTCCTATAACGATGTTTTAGCAAAATGGGGCGATTGCGCAACGTATTTTGCATTAAGTAATTGGGATAATTACAATGATTTTCCCGATATGCTTGGTGCATGTTATAATAACATTTGTAATTTCTTAGTACAATCGTTAATTAAAAATGATTTTTCGGCTTTTGAGAAAACATATCCGTCCCTTTGGAAAACTACTGTGTTATATCAAGAATTGATTAGAAAAGACTTGATTAAGGTTAAAGAGCCCTATAAACAAGACTCAGTAATTGTTACTCTTAGTAACCCTATTTTGGATTTTGGTAACATTTCAGGGTATGCGTATCTTTGGGGTGAAATAATCGGTGATAATAAATGGCAAAACTTAATTATTGATTGTTTCGACAAAATGTTGGATAGTTTTAAGGAAGAAAAAGAAGAAAGATGCATTAGAATCTCTGATTTTCTTTCCATACCATCAAAGCTTGGTCCTTTGCGTGCTCATAGGTCTTTATTGTGGACGTCTTGGAAAACTATGATTGAAAATGCATTTATGAATTCCGGCGAGATAAAATGGGAAAACAAGGATTTTCAAAAAGTTATTAAAACCGATTCTCAATGGCTAAAAAATCTAATAGGTACTCATTCGGATTTAGACCTGATGTTAGAAGATGCATATGAAATCTTTGGAGTATTTATTCTTAATAAATACTTACCAGAAGATAAAAAATTCAAAACACGTTGGGGGTGGGAAAATGAGAAGGATTGATTCAGCAACAAAGACCTCGCAACTGGGTCCAAAAAGAAGAGACCCTAAGTATAATTCATTCATATCCAAATATTCATACGGGTCACATTCTAATATGTTTATTGAAGATTTTTGTAGTAGTTACTCCATAGCATTAGCTAAACATATCAATGAAAGGAACTTTTATAATGTTGATGGTGATGAGAAGTTATTTAAATCGGTTTTTGGATATGATTTTTTAAGATATGATTTAGATAATTTGCTATCCAATATCACAGAAAATCTTATGTTGTTTGGAAAAGCGTATGTAGAACGAATATATATTTACGATAATAAAGGTGATTTTGCAGGAGTCTATTATAAGTGTATTAATTGCAGAAAAATAAAAAGCCGAGTGAAGAATATTGCCTATAAAATTAAAACTGATGAAAATCTAAAGATCAAAGGACAGATACCTAAGAGAACAATTATTTTTTTTAGAATTAAAGATTTGGGATTTTCAAAAAAATTCTTTCGTCGAAAAATTAAGAAACTTAAACGATTAGAACTACCGAAACCAGAATTAACTTTTAAATCTTATTTTGATATTAAGCATTTTGAAAAGAAAGGTGACTATAGGCTATTAAAAATAACTAAGGATGTATATTGGACTGCTCGTAAATATGATAACACTTATGTTACGGAACCATATTTGATATATAGAAATATGATGTTTGAAAAACTTAGAAATAACTTCTTGGAGTATCTTATATCAAAAATCAACGAAGATATTGATTCGATTAAAGATGAAACTAAGTTTACAGGAAAAATCATATTTGATTCTATAACTCAAAATTATGATAAGCTAATAACAGAATTTCAATCAGGAGAAAAAAATTGTGAGCAAATTGGTAAAGTAATATTTAAAGGCTTTTAATTTTTTTGATTGATTAATACGAATATATATTGGCATAACTCTAATGTTAAAAAGCTCCGCATAATACGGAGCTTTTCTATGTATAATTCAGATATAAACAAAAAATCCGAACCCTTTTCCTATTGGGAAAATCTGGTTCGGATTTTTCTGGTTTGGTGCAGGAGATGGGACTTGAACCCACACGAACTACGTTCACAGGCTTCTGA
>CAMFTS010000003.1 GCA_945988915.1 uncultured Clostridia bacterium | reverse complement strand
GGCAACGGAATTGTCCTGTGAATTCAGATAATAAACCTTATTATCCTTTGAAACCATTACATTTAACACTGATGAAAAACATTCGTCGCTTTTCTCGTCACCGACGGGAAGAGCATACCAGATTTTACCGGTATTTGTATCTTTGACAGCTATTGAGTAAGCGGTGTTGTCAAAATACAGTTCAATCAAACCCGAAGACGCAACAAAGACAAGATTGTCTTCATTTGAAAAATGATAATCATTATTTGAAAATACTGCTTTCGTTTCCTCAACTTCTCCGATTTTTGCAGAGAGTGCACCCTTTGCCTTTGTGCAGGATGCAAAAGACAAAACGGCAAGAATCAGCGCAGAAGTAATTGCAACAGTTTTGATAAGAACAGACCTTTTCTTCAAAGCCATAAAATTATCCCTCTCAAAATATTATAATATATCAATATTATAATAACACACATTTCAACATAATTCTACTATAAATCTATTCCAGCATACAATTTTTAACCTTGCTTATAATCTTTTTTTCCTTTCTCGACACCTGAACCTGCGAAACACCTATTTTTTCGGCAGTCTGAGTCTGAGTCAAGCCTCTGTAATATCTCAGGAAAATTATCTGCCTTTCATCTTCGGGCAGATGTGAGAGTATTTCTCTCAAGGCAAGAATATTCTGTATGTTTTCTTCCTCCGATTCAACAGGAATATCTGTTTGCCTTTCTTCTTCGTCATCCGCTGCCGTCAATGAAACAGGCGGAAGCGATACATTCAGAAGCTCTGCCGTTTCAAAGCTGTCAATCCCGAGACTTTCGGAAATTTCCTTAACGCTTGGTTCTCTGCCGAGCTTTGATTCAAGCATTTCTTTCTGCTTTAATACAAGGCGCGCCTTTTCTTTCATGGTGCGGCTGACCTTAACCGCGCCTCCGTCACGGAACAGTCTCTTTATTTCACCGAGAATTACAGGTACGGCATATGTCGAGAACTTAAAGCCCAATTCCTCTTTAAATCCGTCTGCCGCCTTTACAAGACCTAAGCACCCTGCCTGATACAAATCATCGTATTCAATCCCCTTGTTTCTGAAACGATTTGCGCATGAATGGACAAGGGCAAGGTTGCCTTCAATCAAATCACGGTTTGTCATACAAGCGAAGCTCTGCCCCGTATTCTTTTAATAATTGTAACTGTTGTACCCACTCCGACCTTTGAACGAACCTTTACCTTGTCGGAAAAGCTCTCCATTACGGAAAAGCCTAATCCCGCTCTGTCTGTGCCGCCCGTGGTAAACAAAGGCTCCATAGCTTTTTTTATGTTTTCTATTCCGCAGCCTCTGTCGCGGATTTTAATTTCAAGAACAGAATTTTCCAGAATGTTTACGGTTATGTATATTATTCCCAATCCGTTCCTGTATGCGTGAACTATACAGTTTGTAACAGCTTCGCTTACCGCGGTTTTGATATCGTTTATTTCTTCAACCGTCGGGTCGAGCTGAGAAGCAAATGCAGATACAGCTACTCTTGCATACGCTTCATTTATCGAACGGCTTTCTATTTGAATTTTCACTGAATTAAGCGATTTCATTGTTTTTTTCCTCCTTAGGTTTCTTTTTAAGGACAGCTAATTTATCCATTCCCGCAAGCTGCATAACTCTGTAAGCGTGAACGGAAAGATTAATTATTGCCATTTTACAGTCTGTATTCTCAATCAGTCTGTATCTGCCCATAACAAGTCCTATTCCCGAAGAGTCCATAAATGTAACATCTTTAAAGTCAATAATCAGCCTTTTCGGTTTTCTGCTGATAATACATTCATCTATTGCTTCTCTTATTTCAGGCGCGTTGTGGTGGTCTATTTCACCCGAAAGATATGCCGTAACAATACTTTCATTGATTTCAATTCTTGTTTGCATTTTTCTCATTCCTTTCTGAATTGATTGTATATTAAGCGAAATAAAAATTTTGTCATAAAAAAGGGCATAAAAAAAGAGCAGATTTAAAAGCAAATCACGCTCACATTGACTTTTTTAAGCTTTAAAGTTATACTACATTGTAGGAGGTGCAGGAAATAATGACAAATGAAAATATTTGTATGCTGAAGCTGCTTTCTGACGCTTTACACGAATGTACTTCCGGCGAAACGGAAATATCGGAATGGCAAAATATTTATGATGAGTTAATCGCTCACTGCGTACACGCTATACCGGCAAATCAAATAGATAAGGCAAAAATCAGTCCGCAACAGGCGGCAAAATACACTCAGACTGTCGGCAGAAACATTCAGATTTTTTATTCTATTTTAGCTGAACAAAAAAAGGTGTTAAATGTATTAAGCGGTATTGATGTTGTAATATTAAAAGGTACCGCAGCTGCAATGAATTATCCTCAGCCTGAATACCGCAGTATGGGTGACATTGATATTATTGTTAAGCCTGATGATTTCAGCTCGGCATATACAATGCTTTGCAATGCCGGATATAAAGCTGAGCAAACACCCGAAAACTATTATAGGCATATAGGCTTTCATTCTGCTCAAGGAATAGAAATTGAACTGCACGATCATTTTTCTACAAGTGATAATTCTGAACAGTCGGATATTCTTGATGAATATATTTTCAATGCTATTGACAGAAAAGAGAACTCGGAGTTGTACGGCTATGAATTCCCGACTTTACCGATATTGGAAAACGGCTTGGTATTGCTTGCACACATAAATCAACATATCAGGACCGGAATAGGCTTGCGCCAGGTAATCGACTGGATGTGCTATGTCGAGAGATATCTTGACGATGATTTTTGGAATACGCAGTTTTTTGATGCGGCCAAAAAAATAGGCTTGGAAAAGCTTGCAGTTGCAACTACCGCTATGTGCAAAAAATATCTGGGGCTTGATAAAGACATATCCTGGTGTAAAGCAGATTCTGCACTTTGCGATGAACTGATGGAATATGTACTTGACCACGGTAACTTCGGACACAAGAACAGTACAAAATCATCAACAGTTCCTGTTTTGTCCGCATTTAAAAATCCTTTTGTCGGATTGAAGAAGGCTCAGGAAAAAGGTTGTAAAAATTGGAAATTGTTAAAGTCACATCCTTACCTGAAACCTTTTGCATGGATTTATCAAATATTCTATTGGATAAAAAATGCCATCAAGAGAGGCATTCGCGTTTCCGATGTACTTGAGTCGGCAAAAGCCGAAAAATCCGAAACCGATCTTTTAAGCAGATTGGGTGTTACCCGAATGTAATCACGAAAAAAGAGCTTACTGTTTTGAGTCGTACTCTAAAGGACAAAAAAGAGTTAATGTAGCAAAAAGCTACATTAACTCTTACTTTTTTGCACCGCCACTAAAAGTGGTGAGTAAGTGCGCCTTTAACTTCAAGTGATATTCTTTCCTTCGGAAAGAGTGATATTATGCACTTTTCGGCATAGTGATATTGAAATCTTCGATTTCAGTGTTATTTTATTCGCATAAAACTGTCCGAAGGACAATATCACAATGCGTAGCATTATATAACTGCGAAGCAATATCACTCGCCAAAAGGCGAATAAAACTGCGTGAGTGTCCTCTGGACACTCACGCATTGTAAGCTCTTTTTTTATTATCTTTGATTTTATCTAAAACCATACCGCATAACACGCCTAACACTGTTCCTGCCGTATTATTGAAAATATCATCAAACTCAAACATTCCGACTTTTGTTATCAGTTGCATAAGTTCAATAAAGCAAGAAAATAAAAATCCAAAAAGTATTATTTGCTTTGTCGGTATTTTCTTTAATTCAAAAGCAAAAAAGCCAAACGGAATGAAGAATAATATGTTTGACAAAATCTCAGGCAACAAATTCTTCTCGCCTATGAACAAAGTTCTATAAGACCAAAACGGAATAAAGCTGTATCTGTAATACTCCACACTCTCCCGTGAGAGAACAGTAGAAACAAATATCCAAACAGAATAACCTATGAATCCTGCCAACGCAAAAGAAGAAACATCTTTCAGCTTATCCTTCTTTTTCATATAATTTGCAAACAGCCAAACCGCAACCGCTGTCGATAAACAGAATACCATCCAACCAAAGGATACATTTGGTCTGCAATTATACAGCATTTTTATAAAGTTTTTAACTACATAAAAAAATTGTCTCATACTCTGCTCATACGGTAACTCTCACCGATTATAATTCTTTAAGATAATTCATAAAGTTGATTTTATTCTCAAGAGCCGTTGTTGTAGGTCTGCCTAAGTCGTCTCTTGCTCCGATTGAACATTTAACTTCGATTAAACTTAATTCATTTCTTTCCTTTGCTTTTTCTAATTCTTCATCAAGTGCTTCAAATGTATCAACACTTACAGCATTGGGATATCCGCAAGCCTTTGCGATTGCAACCAAATCAATATTGCTTGCAACGGTAGGCATTCCGCCGACTGTTTCATGCGCACCGTTATTGATAATTATATGAATCATATTTTTAGGTGCATTTGCTCCTAAAACTGCCATTGAGCCCATATGCATAAGAACAGCACCGTCACCGTCAACACACCATACACGACTGTTCGGCTTATTAATTGCAACACCGAGCGCAATTGATGAACTGTGTCCCATTGAACCGACCGTTAAGAAGTCATATTTATGACTTTGACCGTTTGCAACTCTTGTTTCAAATAATTCTCTGCTTGCCTTACCCGTTGTTGAAATTATCGGGTCATTATCTGACGCCTTAACAATATGCTGAATAATCTCTTCACGAATCATTGAATTGCTGTTCTCATATTTTACGCTTTCGTCATATGAAAGAGCACCCTTACGGATTACAAAAGCAACATCTTTACCCTCTGCTAATATTGCCTTATACTCTTCCATAACCTTTTCGACTTCATCATCAGTTGTATCTTTGCCGATAACAAATGCTTTTATACCCATATCTTCCAACAGCTTTACTGTAACCTCGCCCTGATAAATATGCTGAGGCTCATCGTGAATTCCGGGTTCTCCTCTCCAGCCGACAATAAAAATAACCGGAATAGCATAAACCTTGTCATTCAATAAAGAAGCAACCGGATTTATAATATTGCCTTCGCCGCTGTTTTGCATATAAACAACCGGTACTTTACCTGTTGCCAGATGATAGCCTGCCGCCAATGCGGTACAGTTACCTTCATTCGCCGCAATAATATGATGCTTTTGGTCAATACCGTAAGTATTCATTAAATAGTTACAAAGAGCTTTAAGCTGTGAATCCGGCACTCCCGTATAGAAATCGGAACCAATTATTTCCACTAATTTTTCAACTTTCATTGTATAATTCCTCCGTACATTTCCTTTAAGACCTCAGTACTTAAATAAACCGGATTATTCTTAAGTCTTACCGGATTAACCGATGCAGCTAATATTTCCGAGTCGTTAGCTTTATGAGCTGATTTCGGATAATTCATTTGCATCTTTTCAAGCAAAGCGTTAAATTCCTTTAAGCTGATATATTCTTCGATTTCATTCATAGTCTGCTTCAGGTATTCAACACCGCGAGCGTCTGTGCAACCGTCAAAATGCGATAACATATATTCCCACACCTTTGACAGGCAAACAGCCACAGCATGACCGTGCGGGAAGTTATACATTGATGTAATTTTATAACTCATGGCATGGGCAGCAGTCGTTGCCGTAATATTTATTGCCTGACCGGCAAAGTTTGCCGCTTTAAGTATGCCTTCTGCCGCCTTTTTTGAATTATTAATAATGTAATCCTCCCAATTCTCACGAATCAGTTGAATTGCGCGCTTTGAAAATTCTTTGCTTTCGTCAGTTGAATTGACAGACCACCAAGATTCAACAGCTTGGCAAAGTGCATCTAACATAGTGCACTTCTTCTGATAAACAGGCAATCCTTCAAGCAATTCCGGAATAAGTATTGCACAATTCGGTACAATGCTGTCATGGGAAATTGATTGTTTGTTACCTTCATAATATATAACCGCGTGCTTAGTTGACTCGCTGCCTGTACCTGCAGTTGTCGGAATTGCTATAAGCTCAATACCTGTATCTTTCTTTTCCTGTTCCAAATAATTTATATTCGGATTCATCTTACAGAAAAGTTTTATGCATTTTGCAACATCTATGGCACTGCCGCCGCCGACAACAATTATAGCGTCGCAGTTTTCATTTTTAAACAAATCTACGCCTTTGCACACATCTTCATACAAGGGATTTGAAGAAAACTGAGTGAAATCCGAATGTGGTACGGCATCGAGAATATTTTTTATAGAAAAGCTATTATAAAAATCCTCATGCACAAGCAACGGTTTATTAAACCGACTCACAATTTGAGCTAAATCATCTGCACCGTATATTATCTTTTGGCTCATTTTCTTACTCCTCCGGAATAAGACGAATGATATCCTTAAACGGCATACACATATCGTCGCACTCTTTCGCTCTGTGGTTTGCAAGAATTGTTTTGGCAGCGTTCTGCATTGCAGGGAATCCTGTCCTTGTTAATTGATTTGCATAAATTACAATATTTACTCCGCGAGCTTTGAACTCTTCTTCAGTGACGGTATTGAAAGAGGTCGGAACAACAACAATCGGAGTTGTTTGATTCTTCTCGCGATACTTTTCAACAAATTCAAATATTTCACTTGGGTCTTTTTTACGGCTGTGAATCATAATTGCATCAGCGCCGGCCTCGGTAAAAGCAAATGCGCGTTCAAGTGCATCATCCATACCCTGCTCAAGAATCAAGCTCTCGATTCTTGCACAAATCATAAAGTCCTTTGTTCTCTGTGCCATTTTACCGGCACGGATTTTTTCGCTGAAATGTTCAATGCTGTCTTGTGTCTGAACAACTTCATTGCCGAACAAGCTGTTTTTCTTTAAGCCTGTTTTATCTTCAATAATTATCATTGAAACGCCCATACGCTCCAGGCTTCTTACCGTGTAAACGAAATGCTCTGTTAATCCGCCGGTATCGCCGTCAAAAATAATTGGCTTTGTCGTAACTTCGCAAATATCATCAATAGTTCTGAAGCGTGAAGTCATATCAACTAATTCTATATCGGGCTTACCCTTTGCTGTTGAATCACAAAGAGATGAAACCCACATTGCGTCGAACTGACGAGCTCCGCCGTGTTCTTCAACAACAGTATTTTCAACTATCAAACCTGTCAATCCGCTGTGAGCCTCCATTGCAGAAACAAGGCCCTTCATTGCCAATGCTTTTTTCAGTCTTGCACGGCGAATGTCAGGAGTTGAAAGCTCTGCTCTTGCCCTTTTCTCAAGCTCATTATATTTATCATCTCTTGAATACGGATATTCAACAAGTTCTCCGCCATATGTTGCAAGTATATCACATACTTCATCTCTGATTGGCTTTTGAAATCCGCTTACCCAATCATCACCGTGAACAACATATGTAGGCTTATATTTTTCGATATTCTCCTTATAGCTTAAGGTTTTCTGTTCAACTACCTTATAAACTCCGGCTATGTTTTCAAACATTGTCTTTCTTTCTTCAAACGGCAGCAACGGAAATCTTTTATAAGACACAACAGCTTCATCTGACAGAACACCGATAATCAATTTTCCGAGTTTTTCTGCCTTACGAATAATAGCAATATGACCGCTGTGTATCATATCTGTTGAGAAACACATATAAACTGTACGGGCTTCAATCTCGCTCAACTTTGAAGAAACAATTGCTAAATCTTCCGGATTATCAATTTCTGCACAAAGAAGGTTTTCAACATCAAGTGCAGATATATCAGCACTGCCGTTAAGCTCATTCAATGCATTTTCTGCATATACACCGGTATTATCCGCTTCACAGAATTCAACAATTTTATCTAACCACTTTTTCCAATCGTCCTTATATAAATGATATAAAGCCTGAGCTTCCATGGCGTCATTAAAAAATTCGACACCAACCTTTTGAACTTTCCCGTCCTTAACAACGGCTTTGAAATCTTTTTCGGGAAGCGGAATTGTAGATGATACCGTCATACAAGACTCTTTTGAATTAACAACCTTGTCAAATACAGCATTTTCAAACACCAGGTCACCATGCATCATAATAATATCATCATCATCCAGATATTCTCTTGCACAGTAAATTGAATAAATATAGTTTGTATCTTTATAAATCGGATTTTTTACAAATGTAAAATGTATAGGCAGGTCAAGGCTTTCGCAATAATTTACAAGTACCGAATCGAACTTGCCGGTTGTCATTACTACTTCTTTTATTCCTGCATCTGCAATTTGTTTTAACTGACGCGAAAGAATAGTTTCTCTTGAAGAAATCTCCGTCATACATTTTGGATGTTCACTCGTGAGCACGCCCATACGGCTTCCAACACCTGAGTTCAATATTAAAACCTTCATTATTTACTCCTTTTATATTCCAAGATTTCTTTTTATCAAAGCCTTAAAATTTTTCAACTTTCTTATGATATAATTCTTTGTTTCAGTAGCTTTATCGGCAGTTTTCCAAATTGAATCAAAGAATTCTTTTATATGCTGATAATTTTCCATAGCTTCGTCCATCCACGGATAAAAGATGACTTGTGAAACGTTGACATAACGGTTTCTGTCTGTGTCGTAGAGCAATTTATCTAACAGGTTGATATTCTCATTCGGGTCAAAATCCAAATCATACAGCTCTTCGTTTTTCTCAAATTTATTATATATATACTTGTATTTTCCTCTTATAATTGCTATTTTTCTGTATGGCTGTGCGTAGTATTGAGTATCGCTTATAATAAACTCCTGTTTTTCAACCCTGTTATTTAAAATAATATCCATTAACTGAGCATTACTTGTTGGGAAATCAATGCTTTCCTTTCCTTCCAGACGAGGAGCAATAAGCGGAATTTTTATTGCCGGCTGATTAACATCAAAGCCATATGTTGTTTTTCCTTTATAACCGTTCATATTGCCGTGGTCGGCGGTAATATATATGCCTTCATCACCAAAGCGCTTTCTTATTTCACCAATAAATTCGTCAAAGAGGTCTATATCCTGACCGTATCCGCATCTGCCCAATAATACATGCGGTAAATGTACCCAAAGGAATATCGGATGACTCGTATCAATAGAATCTAAAACGCTGACTAAATATTCCATTACCTCTTTCGACTTTTCGTCATCAGGTACTAAGTTATTTCTCTGCTCATCTCTCGGCATATGAACGCCAACCGACTGATTGAATTTCATATCTTCGTGGCGAATGGTATGCTTTCCGTAGCACTTTGAAAAACGGTCCGCCATTTTTATATAATTTGAGCTCCATAAAAGATGACATTCATATCCACGCTCATACATTTCATCAAAAAGTGTTGTACCTTGGTTGTATTCCTCAACTTCCGTATAATCTTTTCTGTCAAGCTGATACGGAAAAAGACCGGTAAACATACTTGTAAATGCCATAGCCGTTGACGGCGCTGCTGTATAGTGCTGATTAAACACCGTTCCTTTTTCTGCCAGATCATCAATATTCGGAGTTTCCCAATATTTGTTACCGTATTGCGGTAAATAATCAGGTAGCATCGCATCTTTTGATACAAGAACTATATGATTCATTTTGATATCCTCCTAATAATCTTTGTAACCGTCTTCTTAAACGCATCAAACAGTTCAGGTTGACTAAAGTAAATAAACAGCATTGATAATGCAATAAAGAATACTCCGCCGAAGACGATTTGCACAAATAACGATATATAAATATTATCAATATGTTTGCCGATTTGGTCAACGCTGAACCACATCAGCACACCGATAATCGGGAATGCAAATGTGTTTTTCAAATAAGAGCGAATCGGAAGTTTTTTTGAAACGATAACTGTCAAATAAATTGCAACGCTGAGCTCAGCTGCTATTGTTCCGATTACCGCGCCCATTGCGTTAAACATCGGTATAAATATAAAGTTTGCAATTAAGTTTACAACTGCACCGATAACTGTCGAAATAACATAAATTTTATCCTTACCTTTGGGCATAATATATTGTGTACGAATAACATTAGCCCAACCGATAAATATAAGAGTTATGGCAAGCGGCGGCAGCAAAGCCCTGCAACCGTCGAATTCTTCTCCGTAAAACAAAGGAATAAATCTGTTTGTAATGCCGGAAATGCCGAAAGCCATTGCACAAGTCAATGCAACAACAAAGGTCATTGACTGCTGAATACTCTTAAATGCAGAGTCCTTCTCGCCTTTTTCCAGCATATTTGAAATGCGGGGCATCATTACCACTTCAAGCGATGTGACAAAGCCAAGCAGCATATATACTATTTTTTCTGAATATTCATATAATCCCGTCTCTCCCATATCAGACAGAGCACCAAGCATAATTTTATCCATAGAACGATAAATACTTGTCGCAATAACAGGAATAAACAGCACTAAAGTTGGTTTAAAGTGAGAAAACACCGCTTTTGCCGATGCTTTTGAAAGATAAGTAGATTTACCGAACTTAAGCCACATTGAAGCAAATCGGAGAATATCACTTAAAATCATAATGATAACATAAGTCATTAATCCGTTTTCTTTTCTTACGAAAGCAAGAATAGAAACAACCGTTACTAATTTTACAAATGTATTTCTTAAAGAAACGGTTTTAAAGTCTTCGAGTCCGTAAAACAGCCAGTCAATATCAAATGAAATACTGAAAACATATATACCGTTGATAAGGAGAATAGTTTTATATTCCTTTGCAAAGGAAAGAACAAAAATGTAATAAGCTAATGTTGCAATTACAGTTGTAACAATTTGAAGATAGAAAATCTGTGAAAATGTTTCCGAGCGCTTGATTTTATCATCACGCACTTTTGCAATTGCCCGACTGCCGTAATTTATGAGTCCAAGCTTTGCAACTAATGAAAAGTTGTAAGCAATGGAAAAGGTAAATGAATATATACCAACATTATCCTTTCCTATAACTCTTGCCAAAAAAGGTGCAGTTATAAGCGGAGTTAACATTGTCAGCACTTTATACAATGTATTGTATATATAATTCTTCGTAGCGTTGGTTTTCAATTTATCTTCTCCCCTACCGTTATTCACTGTTCCGATTGTTGACATACATATGTTATTCTTTCTCTTTGAGGCGGTAATTCCATATGATTTTTGCCGTAAAACTTTTCTGAAACCGACTCACTCTTGTTTGATGCACAGTAGATTTTTTAGTTTTCCGACATCGTAATTCACAGAAATTACGACTCATAAATCTTTAACATCCGGGTACATGCCTCATTGATTTCATAGCCGTTATTATTTAAGATTTCTTGAAACTTTTCTTTTGAATGTTCCATTTTGTCCTGAGTGTTAAAAATCAATTCTGCAACTTCAGATGCATCGTCTGAAATTGAAAAATATCTTGTAATATTTTCACCGAAATCAATATCACGGGTAATCTTATCGGAAAGATAGCAAGGTACACCCGATGCCATTGCCTCAATTGCGGCACCCGGAACACCCTCATATTTTGAAGTCATAACGAAGTAATCCGCAATGCTTAACAATTCAGGCACGCGGTCACATCTTCCGAGCAGCCTTATTTTATTATTATTCAGGTCATTTATTTTCTGCTCAATGTTCTTTCTTTCCGAGCCTTCACCGGCAATGAGCAAAACTGCATTTTCATTGTATTTGCAATATTCATTGAATACTTCCGCAAGATAAGTCTGATTCTTTACAGGTAACAGGTTGCCGACATTTACAAATACTGTTGCAGCTTTATCAATTTGGTATTCTTCTCTGATGCTGTCAGCTGATTTTTCAACGATAAATCTATTGAAATCAACTGCATTTCTGATATAAGTAACCTTGCCCTTTTTCACGGCTTTTTCGCCGAAAAGATATAAAGCTGCATCTGTACTGCAAGACACTAAATCTGTTGCGGTAAAATTTAATAATAATTGATAAAACTTAAGCATTAACTTGCGTTTAAATGAAAAATTCTTTACATCAGATTGAAGCGGGCCGGAGCGTAAATGAGCAATTCTTGTTTTAACACCGCCTAACTTTGCGCCAAATAAAATAAAGCCTGAAAATCCTGCAAGATGAGAATGAACAATGCTGTATTGATTTTTTACTAATTTTCGAATCTTAAGAATGTATGAAATCATTCCCAGAGCATTAGGTCTTTTAATTACATGTATGGTACTTCCCATACTTAATGCTTCTTGAGTAAAAAAGTGGTTACCGCCATCTCTGAGTAAATAATCAAAAACAACACCTTTATCATACAAATTTCTTTGCATTTCAAGGATACGCGATTCTGCTCCGCCTTTTTCTAATTTGGATAACACATGAAGCACTCTAATCATAAAACCCTCCGACGAAATATCAATACTGTTTTGATTTTTTTTGTCTTTTTTGATATACAAAATCAATAACAAGAGGTAACAGAATTACTAAATAAGCTATATCTCTGACTCGACCGCACAATTCTCTTCGAGGCAAGGTCAAGCATGTAATTACAAATGCCATACCTCTTATCAGTTTTCTTAAATCTATTTCATTATTTTTCCACATAAGTATTTTAGAAATAAGATATCCGAAAATAATCATAGGAAACGGGAAGTTTTTAAAGTTCAAATATGCTTCTGCCGCCATAGAGAAGCCCGGACCGTATCCCAAATGCATTTTTTGCATAAGCCAAGTAGCTAAGTTTGCATTAGCCTTTGCAAAGCCCAATCCCGGAACTACATTTGTAAGACTGGCAAGATATGTAAGTCCGTATCTTAACGGTTCACCGTTTTCAACAAAACGACGCACCTCAATAAGAGGTAACATACTGTAACCTAAACCGGCAATTGATTCTTGTACCGATTCCCACACGCCGTTTCTGCGAATATTACTAACCAATGCAGATACAGTAATGATACCGTTGTGTCTTAATGCCATAATTGAAGGGAAAACCAAAATCAAAATTCCGAGAACAGTACCGGCAACAATTCTTTTGCGTCTTGCACCGGAAACATTACCTGACATTAAGCACAAGTAGTTGTCAATCCAAAGAATAAGAACAATCAAGCTTGTAGGCTCTGTTCTTTCGCCTAATGCCAACAGCACAAGACAATATAACAGAATTACTGCAACAATCGGATAATAAACTGTTTTTTTCTTATAAGATGAAATCATTAAGAAAAATGCCCCAATGATAAACATATCAACAAAAATCAATAAAATTTTCATCATTCTTGCATTGCCATAGTTTGAATAATCATTGATAGCGCCATATCCTTCCGTAACACCTGTTCTTAAGACCAAGATAATATAAAATGCAAACGGAACAGCCGACACAAGAAGTAATATCTTTGAAAAATCCTTAATAACCGTGATGTAATTATTATAAGAAACATATCGTTTTTTGGAAGACATCTTTCTGTTAAGCAAGATACCGAAGCAAAACATCAGCTCACAAATTGTGCTGTAATATGTTGCTTTAATAATACTGCTCATCGAATAGAAATCGAACAAGTCAAAAGATTTATAATTACCCATTCCGAAAATTTTCAGAACTACCTGACTTCCGTGGAACAAAAAGAATGATACCCAAAAGAAAGTCATTAAGCTTGCATAAGTTCCTGTTTTAATTTTTATTATTATAAGACCGATTAAAAATCCGACAATATATAAGGCACCTGCAACTTTAAGCTCATGTTGAGTTCCGATTATTTCTTGAAAATATAAAAGATATGTCACTATTGTAAGAACAATAGTAACAAACATTATACTGATATTCTTAATTGAAATTTTATTATTTCTCATTTTGAACCCTTTACAATAAATTGTACTCTTTTATAAAATCCTTAAAGAAATCTTCTCTTCGTTTATTTAATATTTCAATACTGTATTCACTGTTTGCCAAGTCGAAATTACGCTGTGCGACAGAAACTAAATCTTTTTCGATAAGCTCTATACGTTCGCAAATCAAATCAGGAATAATACTCTTGTTATTTTTATTATATAAGTATTGCTTTTCTATTAACTCCGAATTGCCCCCGCAGTCAGTTGCAATACAAGGCAATCCTCTGCTCATTGCTTCAACAACTGCTCTCGGAAGACCTTCGGTTAAGCTCGGTTGTATATAAATGTCAACAGAATCTAACCAATCGTTCATATCATCATGCTTAATAATACCTTTAAACTCGGTATTATCAGTAACTTTACATTCTTCTGCAATTCTCTTTAGTCTTTCGGGACTGCCGGAGCCGGCAAGCTCATAGCGAACATTTTTTCCGGTTTTTTTAATTATTTCGGAAATTGCTTTAATTACAAATTCCTGACCTTTGTACTCAACATCAACAGCACCTGCCGTGCCTAAAACAACAGTATCGCTGTCGCTGTTTATTTTTCTCAGCCTCTGCTCTATAACTTCCTGTGTTGTTGCCTTAATTGTAACATTTGAAATTGATGCGGTTTTGCCTTTGTTAGGATATTTTTTCTGTAAAAATTCAGAGGTTACATATACAGCATACGGAGCCTTACGCACACAATATCTCATAAGCAAATATGCCGGTAATGCTAAAAGCTTACCTTTAATCCCGTAATTCCAATACGCATCAAATGTGCAGCCCACAACCTCCGCTAAAAGCGGTTTTTTATATTTTTCGGCAAGAAAAACTGCTTTATATCCGTTTATGCTCGGTAATCTTGCGATTACCGCACTTGCAGTTTTAATTTGCTCTTCCATCTCCGAATTTGTCACTACGGTTATATTTGGATTTGATATATAACTGTAACTTGCATTGACCTTTTCCTCATCAATGATACGACCGATAACGACTAAATTCTCAAAGCAATTAACATATCTTGTAAGAACATCATTCGGCAATCCGCCCGGAGAGTAAATTTTTCCGTTTATTCTTCTGAACTTATGATCATGCACAAACACAACCTTCATATTTTTCTACCCTCCGATTATTGATTTTAATAAAATCTATTCTCTTATTTTTATCAGCTTCGCAGGAATACCGACATACACGCCATTTTCTTCAGTATCCTTTGTTACTACCGCATTTGCGCCTATTACACAGCCGGAAGCAATTTTTGTTCCTGCCGTAACAGTAACCTTTGAACCTATCCAAACATTATTCTCAATAATAACAGGCTCACAAGTAACACCCTTATCCTTGATAAGAGTATCTAAGCCATCGTAAATATGGCTTGTACTCATCAATGTTGTGCCGTGAGCAACAGATACATCGTCTTTAATGGTTACTGCTCCCTTTTCGTATCCGCACTCAATGTAGCACATCGGATGAATACTGACATTATTGCCGATTGATAAATTCTCAATATTGAACATATAAACACCGGGATAAACAGCTATGTTATCTCCACATTCATATGCTGTCGCTTTAAGAATAGCATATCTGATGCCAAGACCAAGCTTCCCTCGGGTATTTCTATGTCTTTCAAAAGCTCTTTTTCTCATACCCAACGGCATTAACTTATATAAAGCAGAAAGAATATTCAAAACAATGCTAACCTTTGCAAAGACATCTCTGCCTCGTTTTGCCATAATTACAAATTCTCCTTATACCACTCAATTGCAGCATCTATACCTCTTTCAAAGCTCCAATCGGGGTCATATCCCAAGAGTTCTCTCGCTTTGCTTATATCAGCGTTGCTGTGTTTAATATCGCCTGCTCTGTCCGGTCCGAAATTCGGTTCGATATCTACACCGAGAGCCTTAGTCAAGCCGTAATAAATATCTATTAAATATTCACGACCGCCGTAAGCAATATTAAATGCCTGACCGGCAGCTTCAGACGGTGCAAGACAAGCTTTAAGATTTGCTTCAATAACATTTTCAATATAAGTGAAATCACGGCTCTGTTTTCCGTCACCGTTTATTGTGGGAGCTTCGCCGTTAAGCAATAATTTGAGGAATTTCGGGATAACAGCCGCATAAGCACCGTCAGGGTCCTGACGACGGCCAAATACATTGAAATATCTCATACCGTATGTATCAAGGCCGTAATGCTTTGTGTACTGTTTTGCCCATTCTTCGTCGCAGCGCTTTGTAACCGCATACGGAGAAAGTAAATTACCTTCAACGCCTTCCCTCTTTGGAAGGACCGGCTCATCGCCATATACAGATGAAGATGAAGCGTAAACGAATTTTTTAACACCTTTTTGACGAGCCGCTTCAAGCATATTCAATGTACCCTGAATATTATTTGCACAATAGAACAAAGGCATCTCAATACTGCGCGGAACACTGCCCCAAGCAGCCTGATTTAAAACATAATCTACGCCTTCACAAGCTTCCAAGCAAGTATTCAAATCCTTAATATCACCTTTTACGAACTCATAATTCGGATTATCAAGGAATATATCAATATTCTTCTGTTTGCCTGTTGACAAGTCATCTAAAGCACGAACACGATAGCCCAAATTAAGTATTGCCTCGCAAAGATTTGAGCCGATGAATCCTGCTGCGCCTGTTACAAGGAAAAGTGAATTTTCCGGAAACTTCAATTCTGTATAACTCATTATTTATCCTCCGATATTTGCTCTCTGCGTTAAATACAGAGAGCAAATGGTTTTATATTATAATCTCCAATAGCTGTAACCTGCATCTTCGTATTCTTTACGGTTAAGCAAGCCTTTAACATCAACCAATACCTTTTTGCCTTCGCCGTACAATGAATCGATATCGCTCATTGTCAATTTTTCAAATTCTGTATGTGCAACAGCCAATATAACTGCGTCCATATTCTTAATTGTGTTAATATCAACAAATTCAATACCGTAAAGCTTCTTTGCCTCATCAGCATCAGCAGTCGGATCGGCAATAACAGGTTCAATTCCGTATTCACGCAACTCGTTTACAATATCAATAATCTTAGTGTTACGGGTATCGGGACAATTTTCCTTGAAAGTAAATCCAAGAACAGCAACACGAGCGTTGCGGACAGTTTTGTCAGCCGCAATCAACTTCTTAACAACATTTTCTGCAACATATTTACCCATATCATCATTTATACGGCGGCCCGAAAGTATAATCTGGCTGTGATAACCTAACATTTCAGCCTTATATGTCAGATAATAGGGGTCAACACCGATGCAATGTCCGCCGACAAGACCCGGGAAGAATTTAAGGAAATTCCATTTTGTTCCTGCGGCTCTGAGAACTGACTGAGTATCAATGCCCATCTTGTTGAAAATAATTGAAAGCTCATTCATAAAAGCAATGTTAATATCTCTCTGACTGTTTTCAATAACCTTTGCTGCTTCGGCAACTTTAATGCTTTCTGCTCTGTGTACACCTGCTTCAACTACAAGTTCATAAACCTTTGCAATTTCATCTAATGACTCTTCATCCATACCTGAAACAATTTTCTTAATTGTTTCCAAACGGTGAACCTTATCGCCGGGGTTTATTCTTTCAGGAGAATAACCGATTTTAAAGTCAACGCCGCATTTAAGTCCTGATTCGCGTTCCAGAATCGGAACACAAACATCTTCTGTAACACCCGGATAAACAGTTGATTCAAACACAACAACAGAACCCTTTGTAAGGTTTCTGCCGAGGATTTCACTTGCACCTTCAACAGGTGACAAATCAGGTGTATGGTCATCATTAACAGGAGTAGGAACTGCAACGATATGGAACTTTGCTTCACGAAGTTTTGTTTCGTCAGCAGTAAAGTCAACTGTTGTTGCTTTGATAGCCTCATCACCGACCTCACGGGTAGGATCGACACCGTTTTTGTAAAGCTCAATCTTTGCTGCATTCAGGTCGAAGCCGATAACATCAATCTTTTTTGCGAATGCAACCGCAATAGGCATTCCGACATAACCAAGACCGACAAGTGATAACTTCTCCTCACGGGCAATCAATTTTTCGTATAAGCTTGAATTCATTTTTATTTACCTCTTTACTTTTTTGATTTGTTCTGTATATGCGTTGGCAACAAAATCTCGATTAAATTCTTTTTCCATCTTTTGTCGTCCAATTTTCCCCATTTCAATTCTTTTTTCGTAATCAGTATGAAGGAATTTTTCAATCGCTTCAACTAATGACTTACTGCTTTGAGCTTCGCATCCAAAGCCCGTGATGCCTTCTTCAAAGGTTTCACGGCACCCGGGAATATCGGTAGCAATTACTGCTCGTCCCGTTGCTGCCGCTTCCATAAGAACATTTGCCATACCCTCGTGATAAGAAGGATGAATTAAGCAGTCACAGTTTTTGATGAGCTGATGAACCTCAGTTTGCAGTTTCTTTCCGTGATAGATAACAATACCGCGGTCATTAAGATTATCGACACGGGCTTTTAATTCATCTTCCTCGTACCAACCGACAACATGAAATTCGGTATTTGGATATTTGCTCTTAATTTCTTCAGCCGCATCAAAAAATTCTGTATATCCCTTATCGGCACGAATCCTTGAAACAATGATAAAGCGAGTTATTCCGTCATTTTGCGGATACTGTTCATATGGCTGCATTTTCAAGTTAACTCCCGAGCCCGGAAGAATAGCTGTCGGAGTTTTTTCTGTAATAACGCCCGAGTTTTTGAGTCTTAAATAATTTTCTTTATTCTGGAAGAAAACACACGATGACTTTCTGTATGCAACTTTCTGCAGAAACAATATCAATTTAGATAAAATGCTCTCTTTTTGAAGAACACTTCCAAGTCCTGTAATATTATTTATGTACGGAACCTTTAACATTTGGCAAGCAATACTGCCATAAATATTTGGTTTAACGGTGTATGTCAAAACGACATCAGGTTTGAATTGCTTGATAAGTCTTTTACAATCTTTCAACAGTTTCAGGTCTTTGATAATATTCTTTCCGTGTCGGCTGACCTCAAGATTAACAACCTTACATCCGATATTTTCAATAATATCGGTATGAGTCCCAAGAGGATAACAAACTGTAACCTCAAAGCCCTGAGCTGCAAATGCCTCTAAGATTTCCCTGCGAAAGTTAAAGATTGTGCTCTCATCATTTGCTATCACAAGAACTTTAGTCATTTAACGATTCCTCAATCTTTCTTACGATTTCATCGCCGGTCATTCCGTACTGTTTTCTTAAGTATTTCTGATTTCCGACCTTAACCGAATACTGATCATCCAATCCTATGCGCAGTAAATATGCATTTTTTGATTTCATTTCAGCCATTACTTCTGCAACTGCACCGCCGAAACCGCCGATAACATTGTGTTCTTCACAAGTAACAATTAAATCGAAATCATTTGCACAAGCCTTAACAGTATCAACATCAATCGGCTTAACTGTCGGGAATGTATAGACTGCCGGGTTATATCCCTTTTCGATTAAGATATCACAAGCACTTTGTACTTCTTCAAAAATCGCACCTGTTGAGAAAACAGCAATTTTCTCTCCGTCCTTAACCTTTACGGCCTTACCGATTCGGAAGTTTTCGATTTTATCGTGTATGCGTTTTTCACCGCCGCGACCAAGTCTTAAATAAGCCGTACCCGAATATTCAGCAAGTGCTTTTGTGCATTCCTCTGCTTCAACCAGGTCACCCGGTGCCATAACAACTACATCAGGCAACGCGCGAAGAATTGCGATATCTTCAGTAGCCTGATGACTCATACCGAGTGAGCCGTAAACGAAGCCGCCTCCAATGCACACAACCTTTACATTTGCGTTATGATAAGCACAGTCATTTCGTATTTGCTCCAAACAGCGTAAAGTCGGGAAATTACCTATTGAATAAGTAAAAACATTCTTTCCCTCTAAAGCCATTCCTGCCGCAACGGTAGTCATATTTTGTTCCGCGATACCTGCGTTTGTAAATTGATTCGGTACTGCCTCCCAATAGGGCTTTAACACGCCGAAACCGAGGTCGCCTGTAATCAATTCTATGTTTTTATCCTCTTTAGCCAATTCAACTAAAGTTCTGACAAAAGTATCTCTCATTAGTTTTATTCTCCTTATAGCTTATGTTCTCTTTCGCCGCTTCCGGAAGGCGCTTCAACTCTTCGCATCTTTTCCGGATAATCGGTATTCCATGTATAGGAGAAAGTATGATCGTTTCCGATATCATCTTGAGATGTCGGTAAAGACGGATTTTCAATTCCGTTTGGTGTATATATATCTTCAACGCCTTCAGGCTTTATCTTATGTAATTCATTGACTGCACAGTCATATTCCCAGCCGTCATGAGGAAAACGATAATGCCAAAGAATATCATTCTGCATAAATGAAACACCGTAGCCTTTGATTGTATTTGCAATAATTACTGTCGGCTTATGTGCTTCATCTTTACTGTATTCGTCAGCTTTTTGGAAAGCGATTCTGAGCTCATCGTGATTATTTCCGTCTGTTTCAATTACATTCCAGCCAAATGCTTTCCACTTTGAGCCAAAGTCTTCGATTTCCAATGTATTCTCTTGGAAGTCCATACTTTGCATATGGTTATGGTCAACAATGGCAATTAAATTGCTGAGTCTGAAATGATTTGCAAAAAGTGCCGCTTCCCAAACAGAGCCTTCGTCACATTCGCCGTCGCCGAGAACTACATAAACCTTATGAGTTTTACCATCCTTTTTAGCCGCATACGCCATTCCCGTTCCGGCCGATAATCCGTGTCCGAGAGATCCCGTTGAGAAGTCAACGCCGGGAAGATGATGAGAAACATGTCCGGAAAGTCTGCTTCCGTTTTGATAATGAGTTTTTAATTCGTCAACGCTGAAGAATCCGTTCTCTGCAAGCGCAGCATAAATAGATGCACCCGCATGACCTTTACTGAGAATAAAACGGTCACGGCTTTCAAGCTTTGGATTTTTTGAATCAAAATTCATTACTTCCGTATAAAGCATTGCTACTATATCAGCAACCGACAAAATAGCGCCGATATGACTGCCGCCTGACAGATGCGTCATTTCAATTCCGTGTCTTCTGATTTTCCAAGCTAATTGTTCGCTTGTCATTTATTTCACCTCCGTTATAACCCAGGACAAGATTAAAGAATTTATTATGTAAAAATTTGCATTTATCATAAACAATAATGAAAATCACAGGAAGAATAATTCCTGTTAAGAACATACTTATACTTGTGACCCGCCAATTAAAATGCATTTTACCGCAAACTGCCATCATTACTGACTGAAACGGCCATGCTATAAGATAAATGGTATAGTTATTTTTGCTTATCCATTTAACAGCTTTTAATTCAGGCATCAGCGATGCAAATAAGGCACATGCACTAATCATAAGTAATGCGTTGATAATTTGGAAACGGATATTTTCTCTGAAGTTAACAATAAGTATCGTGCCAACGACAAAACACAATATCCACAATAATGCTTTGTATTTCTTTGACAACAACACTAAGCGGTCATATACATATTCTTTTACTATCATACCGACGGCAAAAAAGAACGAAAATTTCTTTAAATCACTAATGCCAAAGAAATAAGTATCGGCAGGGATATAGTAAGCAACAAGAAAAACTGCCGACATTACAAACATTGATATTTTCTTGTGCTTATCATCTTTCAGTAAAGACCAAACAAAGCCTACAATAAAATATACCGCAAAGAGTATTGGTAAAAACCAAAGATGACCCCACACGCCCTTTCTCGGCATAAGTGCAAACTCAATTAAGCTCTTGCCTAAGCCGTGAAATGTTCTGTTCTCGAAATAATACTTCGGAACAGCAGCAACTATTGAAAGCACCGCATACGGTACTAATAATCTTAACCCCTTTTCACCAATCCACTTTTTGAATCCTTTGTTTTGCAAACTGCTTGAATTAACAAACAAAAATCCTGCAATAAAGAAAAACAAATGCATATGAAATGAGTAAATAAAACCAATAATGCTGTTTAAAACAGTATGGGAAAATGTACTCCAATCACTTGAATGAGAATGTCCTGCAATAACTAAAACTGTACCGAAAGCATATAAAACATCAATTACATAATTGTGTTTTTTGTCACTCATTTTGAAACCTCATCTAATTTTCGGATATCTTCTTTATCCAAGTGCCAGTCAGCGCCTTCAACATTACCCAAAACCTGGCTTGGGCGTTTTGCGCCGCAAAGCACAACCGAATCCGGAAAATAATCTAATATAAATCGAATTGCAACGGCTGAAACAGGTTTGTTATGCTTGAGTGCAATTTCTTTCATCACATCAACGATTTCAAGATTCTTCAAAAGCTTGTCGCCGTGGAAATTAACATAAATATCACGGCTTCTTCTGTCGTCAGCACCGAATGTGCTTTCTTTAGTATATTTCCCTGTAAGGATTCCTTGTCCTAAACTGCCCCAAGTCATGGGATTCATTTGCAATTCTTCTGCAATGCTTCGCATTTGAATTTCATTTTTTCTGCAGGCAAGACTGTATTCATCCTGAAAGCTAATGAATTTGCCGACAAAAGGTTTTAATTCTTCAATATCAGATTCATAGATATTTGACAAGCCGAAATATCTGATTTTTCCGCATTTTTTCAATTCTTCCAAAGCATCAATAACAACTGAAACAGGAGTTTTTGAATCACGGTAATGTACTTGATACAAGTCTATATAATCCGTGCCCAATCTGTTCAAGCTTGCATCACAAGCCGTTTTAATCCATTCAGGACTGTTGTCGTATGTAGTTTTGCCGCCGCCGACACGCACACCGAACTTTGTGGCAATAACAACATCTTTTCTGTGGCTTCCCAAAGCTTTACCTAATGTAATTTCTGACTGTCCGAGACCGTAAGTATCAGCGGTGTCGAACATGGTAACGCCTTGGTCTAACGCTGTGTGAACAGCAGCTGTCAATTCGGCTTCCCGGGTATCTCCCCAACCGTATCCGCCCATAGGACATCCGCCCATGCAAAGCCTTGAAACCTTCAAATCTGAATTTTTTAAAACAAGATATTCCATAATTGTCCCCGTTAACTGAAATGCTTATTATCTGTGCTCATTTTTGAATAAGAAGCCAAATGCTTTTTTAAATACCGCAGAAAGAGTTTTAAAAAGAATGTATGTATCTGTTTTGAACGACACCTCATGTGCATATTTTACGCGAAGTTCATTTTTCCTTTTCAAAACATATTTTTCATACATTTCATCGGCGTTGTCACCGCCAACAATTTCATCTAAGTTAATAAATTCCATGGAACTGAAATCGGTAATTCCGGGACGGACCTGAAGAATATCCTTTTCATCACCGCAATATTGGTCAACATAGCGCAATAATTCGGGTCGTGGTCCTATTAAACTCATTTTTCCCAAAAACACCTGACCGATTTGAGGAATCTCATCTAATTTTGTCTTTCTGAGAATATTTCCTGTTTTTGTTATGCGCGGATCATTTAATGCTGTTGTTCCTCCGCCTATTTTATCCGCATTTTTAACCATACTTCTGAACTTGCATATTTTAAACGGTCTGCCTTTATATCCGCCACGCTCGGCACGGTAAAATACAGGTGTGCCGTCTTCAACAGCTATTGCAAGACTGATAATCAAATAAAGCGGCCATAGGATTAAGAGAGCAATACCGGTAATGGTAAAATCAATAATTCTTTTAATATATCTGTTATATATACCGTCATATGCGGCTTTTCTCTTCTGCTCGGTAATAGCTGTATTCATTCTCAAACTCTCCACAAAAAGTTAAATCAATTAAACCATTAAAATTTCTCTCTTGTCTTGCATTTCCTCTGCTTCATCGGCTTTTTCGTTTACTTCCTCAGGCTTGCGGAAGGTCGGAACAACTTTCATCAAAGCCTGCTTAACTTCTTCGTCGTTACCCGTATCACAAGCCGCTTTAAGACAAGCCATTTTACTGTCGATTTCTGCCTTATCCAACGGGCAGTCTCTTTCAATAAAGATAAGACTGTTTTCCGTTTTGTCGAGATCCTCGTTTTTAGTAAGAAGCTCTTCATATAATTTTTCACCAGGTCTTAAGCCTGTTTCTAAAATCTCAATACCCTGAGCGCCCGAAAGCTTAATCATATTTTCTGCCAGATCAAGAATTTTTACGGGTCGGCCCATATCAAGAACGAACAATTCTCCGTTCTGAGCCATAGCGCCCGACTGAAGAACCAACTGACTTGCTTCGGAAATAGTCATAAAGTAACGGATAATTCTCTTATCTGTCAAGGTAACGGGACCGCCGTTGGCAATCTGCTTTTTAAACAACGGAATAACGGAGCCTGCCGAGCCCAGAACATTACCGAAGCGTGTCGCACTGTACTTAACATTTCCGTATGTACTTGCGCTTTGAACGAGCATTTCACACATACGCTTTGTTGCGCCCATAACATTAGTCGGATTAACCGCCTTATCGGTTGATACCATCATAAATCTTTCAGCGCCGTATTCTTCGCACAGTTCAATTACATTCTCCGTGCCGAAAACATTGTTTTCAACCGCTTCAACGCAGTTGTGCTCCATAAGCGGAACATGCTTATGTGCAGCGGCATTTATAACAATTTGCGGACGGTATGCTTCAAACACCTTAGCCATTGCCGGCTTATTTGTGATAGACATTATCTCTATGCGGATATCAAGCTTGTCGCCGTATGCGATTTTTAATTCCTGCTGAACTTCATATGCGCCGTTTTCATAGATATCAAGAATAATAATCTGCTTAGGCTGCATGGTTGCAAGCTGACGGCAAAGCTCGGAACCGATAGAACCGCCGCCGCCCGTTATCAGAATTACTTTGTCGCGGTAATATGAAAGTGTTTTCTCATCCTTAACAACAATGGGCTTCCTGAAGAGCAGTTCTTCGATATCGAACTCACGCAAGCGGCGTTTTTTGCCTGCCGTATGCATGGTGGGATAGTCATACACTTTAATCTTATAGCCTGCATCTCTGTAATATTCATAAAGTCTTTTTTTATTCTCATCTTCAAGTCCGCGGATTGCAAACACAACCTCCTGAACCCCGAGATTTTTCAACTGTTCGAGAGTAGCTTCGTTTTCAAGCAATACGGGAATACCGTGAATGTCACGGCCGACTTTTTCTCGACTGACATCGACGAAGCAGCGCGGAATATATGCAGCAGCCGAGTTATTGAGCAATTCCTCTGCCAAGCTAACACCTACGCGTCCTGCGCCGATAATTGCAATTTTAATTTTGTTGGAATTTACATTTCTTTCTCCGGCAATTTTTTTGCCTGCAAACATCTTCAGCAGAAGCAGGAGAAATCTTCCGAAAGGAGTTACTTCGTTTCCGCACTTAAAAGCATAACGGTATAACATTCTGATTGATAAAACCGTAAGCAAGTTAGTAGATGCAATTGCCATCATCCTTGCGAAAGTGATATGTGCTATTGAATGAGGAAGCGCTCTTTCGATAATAACATTTATGACAAATGCAATTCCGTCAGTAACTAAAAGACGCAGATAGCACTGAATACCGCCATATCTCCAAATCTGTCCGTACACATTGCCGATAATTCTTGCGCCGAATATGCAGACTATTTCCAATGCAATTTGAATAAATATACTCAAATGATCGATTGACTTGCCCGAAAGCACAAGCAACAAGAAATCAACAGCAAGTAATATCAACAAATCATATATAACAAGCTGCCAACGAATTTTTCTTTGTTTCTTCATTCTTTAACTCCCTAAATTAACACACGGTTTCTATATTTTAAAAGCTTATAAAACAGATTATTTTGCTAAAATTTATCGGGAATTTTTATTTCAAAACTCAATAAATCCGCAAACACATACAATTACCCATAATATTAGATTATAAGTATTTATATTATATAACTACACATAATAAATGTCAATAAACAGCCGTATTTTATCGACCTTTTGTATAATATAAATATTGGTAAACAAAGCAAATTATGTGTTGACAAGTAACAAACTTTCGTCTAAAATAATATATGCGAGTGAACAAAGATAAAAAATCAACACCTCAGAGGGATATTCCTTCTTGGGTGTTGTTTTAATTTATGCCATTTTTCAGGAGGATAACGATGAAGAACAATAATCCTACACAGTTAAGCCGTGACGAATATCTGTTTTTAAGTGAAAAATTCGAAATGATGACAGCAGATGATGTAAAGGAATTACCGAAATACATTGTCAGTATGCGTCAGCAAAACTTTGAGCGAGTGATGAAGTTAGCTATTGAAAATGAGCTTGATGAAACAGAAAAGAAATATATCAACGATAAATACTTTCTTCTTATGAGAGTCGGTGATATTGCCCGGAAATATTCTGTAAGCCGTCAATCCGTTTACAGAGTGTTGGAAAAAGCCTCAAAAAAGCTCTATGAGAATTTAAAATATGTTTACTGCTGCGGCTTTACACTTATAAATCCTCCCGCAAATCTTGAAGAATTATTAAAATCAACTACAAGGAGGAACTAATTTTGGCTACTTCGACTATTTATATAACATCAACCCATGCCGATTACGAAATGGACGGCGGCCTGATGTTTGAGAATAACGCTAAAAAGCTCTATTTTAAAATTGCTACTGAATTTTTAAACGGCAGTTATAAATTCTATTTAGATTTTGCGACTCCGTCAGGTATTGTCAGAACAGATTATCTTACCCCTGACAGTTCAGGCAACCTTATCTTTCCGCTTCCTGCCGCAATTACAAGTCAGATGTCTGTCTTATGCTGTTTCAATGTTGCAAAGGTTGACCCTGTAACTTATGCCACAACATATCTCTACAAAGCAACGACAATTAAACTTACATTCAGTTCGGTAGAAGGCGACAGCAAAGACCTTGCAAATTCTTACGATTTTTCAATAAATGCAATGCTTGAAGCAATAAAAAACGGTGACTTCAAGGGCGATAAGGGCGACAAAGGCGATAAGGGTGACAAAGGTGATAAAGGCGAACCTACAACCGTAGATTCGGCATTGAATTCAAACAGTACCAACCCAATAGAAAACAAGGCTGTCACCAATGAATTAAACAACAAGGTTGACAAGCAAAACGGAAAAACTCTCACAACAAACGATTTTACCGATGAACTCAAAAACAAGCTTAACTCAATTCAGGAAAATGCGAATAACACCGTTGTTGACGATTTTCTTTCCGAATATTCGGAAAATGCCGCAATGAATTGCTTGGTAGCATCTGAAATTAACAGTCTCAGCACCAGAGTAACGGATGTTGAAAACAAAAAACTCAACAATATAAACAACATCATAAAGACATCACATCTTCAGGATGTATCGGTCACAACGGAAAAAATAGCAAACAGTGCTGTAACCAACAGCAAAATTAAACCTCAGGCTGTTGAAGCATACCATATTTTCCCCGGTGCAATTTCAACCGATAAGCTTCAGACATATGCAATAACAAATGAAAAAATATCAAACGGTGTAATCACAGAAAACAAGTTAAGTAATGAAGTTGTTGAAAAGCTAAATTATACGGTAACTGTTGACAGCGAACTGAACGGAACAAGCGAAAATCCCTTACAAAATAAAGTAATTTATGACACTTTAGACAAATACAAATATAAAGAAGTATTGAATGAAACAATTACTGCAAATATTACTTCAAAAACGATTGACAGACTGGGTGAGCGAAACATATATATTGAATTGCATTTGTCGCAGCTGCAAACCGAAGCATATAAAATCAGTATCGGTTATGCATCGGGCATTGTTATACAATTTACGATTGACGGTGATTTGCTTAACAGTACCGATATATTTGCTTTTGTTTCGCAGAAATTTGATGAAGTTACCGGCATATTGACAACAGAATACAGTTTTTCAAAAACCAAAGCCAATAAAAACACCGAGCTTTCAAAAAGCGGTATATTAAAAACTTTTGCTGTTCTTCCGACAGCAATCAAAAACAGATTTTATTTAACGGTACAGAGTTCTGTGCCATTACTTGAAACATCAAAATATATTGTCAGTGCAACAAACAAATGGGGCGGTGATTAAATGAATACTGAAATCATTGTATCTGTTGTTTCATTTTTCGGCACAATGTTCGGTACAATAGGCGGAATTTTAGCCAGCGCAAAGCTTACAAATTACAGACTTCAGCAGCTTGAAAAGAAAGTTGACAAGCATAATAATTTCGCAGAACGAATACCTGTTATAGAGGAGAAAATCAAAAGTCAGGAAACGAGAATCGAAAATATTGAAAGGAATGAAGTAATATGATGAAAGGCATTGATGTTTCTAAGCACAACGGAACAATTGATTGGAAGAAGGTCAGAGCCGACGGAATTGAATTTGCAATTCTTCGCGCAGGATACGGAAAATACGACAATCAAAAAGACGAAAAATTTGAAGAAAACTACGCTGCCGCAAAAAAGGCAGGCATCAAGCTCGGTGCATATATTTACAGCTATGCAAAGTCAGCCGATGACGCAAAAAAAGAAGCGCAGACTTTTCTTAAATGGCTCAGTGGAAAAAAATTTGAAATGCCCGTCATTTTTGATATTGAAGAAAAAAGTCAATCCGATAAAGGCAAAGAATTTGTGTCGCAGTTAATTAAAACATTCTGCAACGAAATGGAAAAATCCGGTTATTATATCGGTGTTTACAGCAGCAAGCACTGGTTTGACCGCTTTATTGATGACGAGTGTAAAAATAAATATGACTGTTGGGTTGCACAGTGGTCAAAGGAAAACACTTACAAGGGCAAATACGGTATGTGGCAGTATTCAGCGACAGGCAAGGTCAACGGAATCCGAGGCAGCGTTGATATGAACGAGGCATACAAAGACTATCCCGCAATCATTAAATCGAGGGGATTCAACGGTTTCAAAGATAATTCCGATGCAAAGCCTGCAATCGATAAACCGCCGACGCAGACAAGCAAGCCGGACTTTGTCAAGGGACAAAAGATTACGCTTAAAAATACCCCTGTATATATCTCCGCCGACACCAAGAAATTGTCAGTCAGGAAAAGCGGTGCATATTATATTTATGACGGCATACTCATAAATTCTCGCTTCAGGATAACAAATAAACCGGAACGCGCAGGTAAAAAGCCGTTATACAAAAATGTCACGGGTTATGTTAACAAGTCAGATATTACTTGAGGTGATTGATTGAATATTTTAAATTATATATTTAAAAATGCGCTGATACTCATACCCGCGCTGAATATTATCGGTATGATGATAAAGCACACGAAAAAAATTCCCGATAAATACATTCCGGTTATACTTCTGTTTTTCGGAATACTCGGATGCCTGGGAATTATGGGCTTGAGCGTAAATTCCGTAATTCAGGGCGTGCTTGTATCGGGTGCAGCCGTTTACGGAAATCAAATAGTAAAACAGTTGAATAAATAAAAACAGCCCCATACGGAAAAAATCCGTATGGGGTGTTTTATCACCAGTCATTGCGATCAAGGTTCGCTATCAAGCCAAACATTATTGTATAATAGGTATCATCAGTCTGAACAGTTAAACGAACTCCTGTTTTAGAATTTTCAAATACCCATTCTGTATAATACTCTCCGCAATTTTCAAAATAGCTTTGGTCAACTAAAGCAAAACCGTTTTCTTTAAGTATGTTAAAATATTCGTTATTAGGGTCAGCCTCTTTTGCTTGTGATAGCTCATAATCGTAAGTCGCAGAACCATCACTATATGACCTTAAATGCCAATATTGAACATCAAAGATTTCGCCAAAGTCTGGGAGATCGTAATCAGAATATTGGTAAATATAATTAGACTTATACAACCGCACGCCTAAATTTCCGTTGTCATAATATTTTATTGATACGCCAACAGAATTATTGGAATAGAATTCTGAATAATAAGACCAACCAACTAAAGCAGTTGTTCCAAGATATACAAAGCCACTATTCCTTAGAAGGTTTGAGTAATCATCTACAAAACCAACGCTCTCTATATCGCTTTGTCTATAAATGTATTCAACTTCAACCAAAGGTGCATCTGCTGGTGGTAAATTACCAATATCGCCATACTCCGGACCATAATCATAAACCTTATCAATGTAAGGAACATCAAAGTATGCGCCTAAATCCAGAGCTGGGAATTCTGGGTAGTTCTTGATAACATGTGACTCCTCTTCGCCAAGCACTCTCAAGCCTGCAAGTGCCTGTAAAATCCACTTTGCGTCAACAACCGAAAGCTTACCGTCTCCGTTTACATCGGCAGCTGAGTCTTGAGCAGAATTTAAGTTTCTCAGTCCGGCAAGCGACTGTAAAATCCATTTTGCGTCAACGACCGAAAGCTTACCGTCACCGTTGACATCGGCAACTACATCTGTGCCGGGATTATCGGGAATCGGATCTACAATCGTATTCGGATCGTATTCCGACTCGCTGAGTTCAGGATATGACATGCAAATAAGATTTTCTCTGCCGAATTCATCGGGAACAACAAATCTGTCGCCTACGGGATCGTGAGTTACCGCAAATCTGTCACCTGAGCTGTCAATGCTGTTTCTTCCCTTAAGGAAGTAATCATATGCCAAGTCATGAGCACCGGAATCATAAGCTGAATCATTCCAGGTAACATCAACTGCGTACCACTTTCCGTCTTCCATCTGAACATAGTTCCATGCGTGACCTCCGGGTTCAAGTTCACCGGACATATTATATACATAGCCGTAGCCGCAAACTATAATACAGGGAATATTCTCTCTGTCACAAATAAGCTTGAAAGCCTTTGAGTAACCGTCGCAAACAGTTTCATAAGGATAAAGCAAACAGCTTGACGGGTAAAACACTTTTTCACTAACTTCACCGGTCAAATCAGCGTATGTTGCAAGCTCACAAAGACCGTCATTGATACTCTTAACTTTTTCATATCTTGTTGAGCCTGAAACGGAGAAGTCTTCAACAGCTTGCAATGTTCTGTTGTATTCGCTTCTGAGCTCTGCTTCATTTGAATATGGAATACTTTCGTAATCCAATTTCAATTCTAATATGTAGTCGCTGCCCTGTTCCTTAATCTCGAATTGCAGCGGTGCATAAAGCAACCAATAATATTCGGGATTATCCTCAAAAAACGACGCTAAAGCATAATATATATTTGTGGATATCACTTCCAAATCAAGGCCGCCCAATTCACTTTCACTGCATAAAAGACTGATATTCTGTCCAAGCACACCCTCTGTTGCCAGAAACTCGTTATAGATGCGCTTTTGGAAATCCGTAAGATTGTCATAGAACTTGTATGTAGCTGCGGCATTCTTAATCTCCGGCAAGCCCTGAGGTATTGCGCCCGTAACTCTTTTGCCCATATGGGATTCGGAAAGGACAAGAGAACCGCTTACTACAGAATCATTTCTCTTTGCCGCAAACACATTCACGGGAAGAAGCGAAAGCAGCATAACAACTGTTAAAACAGCGCTTAAAATTTTTGTCTTTTTCATATAGGTATCCCCTTTCAAAAAATTAATATGTATGGTTTTCAAAAAAAGCCAACATTTCATTTATTGTAGTCTTGCTTTCTTCAAGCTCGGGATAAGCAACGCTCGTAATATGTCCTGACGACTTGTTGACCGTCAAGCCCCAATCACGGAATTGATGTTCTATTCCCTTTTCTGTCAATACTTCATCAAACGCCACGCCTGATGCATGAAGAAAATCTCTTGTGCAAGTAACCACATAGCATGGAGGTAATTCACCCAACGGCAAAGCTTCCTCCGGTTGTAAATAATTATAATACGGAGAATTCTTATAGTCAAATCCCAGATATGAAGAAATCAGCGGTCCGTTAAAGCCGTTTTTCATATCGAACATACCGGAAACCAATCCCAGCGCGTCTATTGAAAGTCCTGACGGCTCAACCGAATAAAGCTCCTGCAGCTCTTTACTTGTATTTACAAGAGGCACATAATACGCGAGATTTCCGCCTGCCGAGTCGCCTGTAACATACACTTTGTCGAGGTCAATATAGTATTTGTCGGCATTATCGTGTACCCATCTGAAAGCCGCCATAATATCCTGCACCTGTGACGGATAAAGCACATCGGGACAAAGTCTGTAATTGACAGCGACTACCGTATATCCTTTTTTGGCAAGTACCGAGCAATAAACTCTGTTTGAATCCTTATCACCCATCATCAGTCCTCCGCCGTGAATATCAATAATCACGGGAAGCTTTTCGCTTGTGCCTTCAGGATAATACACATCAAGCATATGCTCATTTGTGCCGTCGTCTATGTATGAAATATCTTCAAGCCTTGTAACTCCGGACTCCATAGTCTGCGAATTGACGCGGTTATTATCAAAAGCGGTTACCAAATCCCAGACTATCATAATCGCAGAGGTTACAAATCCCTTGTTTGTAAGCTCTCCCATAGCCTCAGGATTGATTTCATTCAGCTTTGTATCCAACTCAAAAAGTCCGTTGAATATGCTTGTAAATCTTTGCTCCGCGGAATCCATATCCGTAACCTTGCCGCCCTGAACAAAGATATCCTTTAAGAAGCCGTAAAGCTCAACGAACAAAGACTTGACTCTGAAAGTGAAATTCTCGTCATCGGCAAGACCGGCAGATTCTATAAGTCCGACGAGATTTTCTTTATTTGAAGCAAACTCTCTGTCTATCTCATCATATTCGCCATAGACAATTTCGGTTTGTGTTTCCGAGTTTACCTTTTGCGCAAAATCAGCTCTTTTGGCAAAAGCATCCGTTTGATACCAAATCCCTAAAGTAAGGGAAATAATAAGCACTGTACTGATTATTCTGTTTGAATATTTGCTCATTCTCCCTTACCTCTGAAAAATGATTTGATTACCGATACCATATACATAGTTATATCAGCCAATCGAGTGTTTTTGAAAATATCAACCAAGCAATCTTTATAATCGCCGAGTGTTTTCACTGAATCACCTTATTTTGCAACGATATTGACAAGTCTGCCCTTGACATAGATTTCTTTGATAATATTCTTACCTTTAATCTCTTCAGCCACTTTTTCGTCCTGCTTTGCCATAGCAATAGCATCGGCATCTGAAATGTCAACGGCAACATTTATCTTAGCACGGATTTTTCCGTTGATCTGAACAGCGATTTCGACTGTATCATCAACGCATTTTGCTTCATCAAAGGTCGGCCATACGCCATCCTTTGCAATCATTTCTCCGTACTTCAAGTTTGTCCACATTTCCTCTGAAATATGCGGAGCAAACGGATTTACAATAAGTAACAAATCTTTAAGCTCTGCTCTGTTGATTTTTCCGTTGTCATATATAGCATTAAGAAGAGTCATAATCGATGCTACTGCCGTGTTGAATTTCATAGCTTCAATATCCTCTGTGACTTTCTTAATTGTCTTGTGCATAGCCGATGACAATTCTTTTGAATACTCATCGCCGTCTGTAAGCATATCTTGTAATTTCCATATTCTGTCAACAAATCTCTTACAGCCCTTAACGCTTGATTCGCTCCACGGAGCAGCCTGTTCATAGTCGCCCATAAACAAAACATAAGTACGAAGAACATCAGCGCCGTAAACATCAACAACTTCATTCGGGTCAATAACATTGCCCCTTGACTTACTCATCTTAACGCCGTCAGGTCCTAAAATAAGTCCCTGCGCAGTTCTCTTTAAGTACGGCTCTTTGAACGGTACTGCACCGATATCATAAAGGAATCTGTGCCAGAATCTTGAATAGATAAGGTGGCGCGTAACATGTTCCATACCGCCGTTGTACCAGTCAACAGGACCCCAATATTTAAGCTTTTCTTCGTCTGCAAGAGCCTTATCGTTGTGTGGGTCAATGTATCTTAAGAAATACCAGCTTGAACCTGCCCACTGCGGCATTGTGTCGGTTTCTCTCTTTGCATCGCCGCCGCACTTCGGGCATTTGCAATTAACGAAGGAATCAATCTTAGCAAGCGGGCTTTCGCCGTCCTGACCGGGTTCAAAATTTTCAACCTCGGGAAGCTTTAACGGAAGCTCTTCATAAGGAACGGCAACCATACCGCAATTCGGGCAGTGAACAATCGGAATAGGTTCGCCCCAATAACGCTGACGGTTGAATGCCCAGTCTTTCATCTTATACTGAACGCCGCCCTCGCCTATACCTTTTTCCTGCAAGAATTCTATCATCTTTGCAATAGAATCTTTTTTATTTGTTGAGCCGTTAAGGAAGCCTGAATTTACCATTTCGCCGTCGCCCGTATATGCTTCAACCGAAATGTCGCCGCCCTTGATTACCTCAATAATATCTATGCCGAATTTCTTTGCAAAATCATAGTCTCGCTGGTCGTGTGCAGGAACAGCCATAATAGCGCCTGTGCCGTAACCCATCATAACATAGTCGGATATGTAAATCGGAATATCCTTGCCGTTGACGGGATTCTTAGCTGTAAAGCCCGAAAGCTTAACACCTGTTTTCTCCTTTACAAGCTGTGTGCGTTCAAACTCAGTCTTCTTTGCACATTCTGCTCTGTATGCCTGAACCTCATCCATATTGCCGATTTTATCTGCATACTTGTCAATAATCGGATGCTCGGGAGCCATAACCATAAATGTAACACCGAAGAGTGTGTCGGGTCTTGTTGTATAAATCTTAAAGCTTTCGTCAACCTCGTTTACGGAGAATGTTACGAAAGCACCGCGGGATTTACCAATCCAATTTTCCTGCTGAAGTCTGACATTCGGAAGATAATCAACCTCGTTAAGACCGTCAAGAAGCTTGTCAGCATATTCCGTAATGCGAAGATACCAGACATCCTTTGATTTCTGAACAATATCCGAATGACAGATATCACACTTACCGCCCTGAGAATCTTCATTAGAAAGAACAACCTTACATGACGGGCAATAGTTTACAAGAGTCTTATCTCTGAAAGCAAGCCCGTTTTCAAACATTTTAAGGAATATCCACTGAGTCCACTTGTAGTATCCCTCTTCTGTTGTGTCGATAACCCGTGTCCAGTCAAAAGAGAAGCCTACGCGCTTGAGCTGACTTGTGAATTTTTCGATATTCATATCGGTAACTTTTCTCGGATGAATACCTGTTTTAATTGCATAATTTTCCGTAGGAAGACCGTAAGCGTCAAAGCCTATCGGGAAAAGCACATTGTAGCCCTCAAGTCTTCTTTTTCTTGAAACAACCTCAAGACCCGAATAAGCCTTGATATGACCGACATGCATACCTGCGCCTGACGGATACGGGAATTCTACAAGTGCATAGAATTTTTTCTTGTCGGAATTGTCCTGAGCGTGAAACACTCCCTCTTCTTCCCATTTATCCTGCCACTTTTTTT
>CAMFTS010000002.1 GCA_945988915.1 uncultured Clostridia bacterium | reverse complement strand
TAAGTGATTATGTTGAATTAAATGTAACGGATCAGCAGTTTGCTGATGAAATGACGCTCTCGGGCTCAAAGGTTGAATCATTTGAAAAAGAGGGCGAAGAAATTAAGAATGTCATTGTAGGTAAGGTTGAATCCCTTGAAAGACATCCCGACTCCGATCATCTTTGGGTTTGTCAAATCAATGTCGGCAAAGAAGAGAATATACAAATCGTAACAGGCGCACAGAATCTTAAAGCAGGCGATATTGTTCCCTTTGCGATGGATAACAGCTATGTTGCAGGCGGTCATCATATCAAAAAAGGCAAGCTTCGCGGCGTGGAATCAAACGGTATGCTTTGCTCGCTCGGTGAGCTTGGACTTACTGCACACGATTTCCCGTATGCTGTTGAAGACGGTATTTTTGTTCTCGGTGATGACTGCGATTTAACACTCGGTAAAGATATTCACGAAGCTATCGGTCTTAATGATGTAATTACGGAATTTGAAATCACATCTAACCGTGCAGACTGTCTTTCAATTACAGGACTCGCGCGTGAGGCGGCCGCAACATTCGGTGCAGAACTTAAAATGCCCGAAATCAGCGTTAAGAATACTCACGGCGATGTTAATGATTTTCTCAAGGTTGAAATTAAAGATCCCGACCTTTGTTACAGATATGCAGGCGCAGTAGTTGAAAATGTAAGAATTAAGCCTTCTCCGAGATGGATGAGAGAAAGACTTCGTGCCTGCGGTGTCAGACCGATTAACAATATCGTTGATATTACGAATTATGTAATGCTTGAACTCGGTCAGCCTATGCATGCTTTTGACTTAAGATATCTTGATGGCAATCAGGTAATTGTCAGAAGAGCAAAGGACGGAGAAAAAATTACAACGCTTGACGGCCTTGACAGAGAGTTAAATCCCGAAATGCTTGTTATTGCCGATGCAAACAAACCCGTAGCCGTTGCCGGTGTTATGGGCGGTGAATATTCAGGTATTATGGATGATACAACAACTATTGTATTTGAATCTGCAATGTTCAACGGAGTTTCGGTAAGAAGAACGGCAAAGGCTCTCGGAATGAGAACCGAAGCATCTGCACGATATGAAAAAGAGCTTGATGCAAGCGGTTGTCTTCGCTCTCTTACAAGAGCATTACAACTTGTTGAAATGCTTGATGCAGGTGATGTCGTAGGCGGAGTAGTTGACTGTGACTGCAGCAACAAAACACCGGTTACTCTTCCTTTTGATCCGGAATGGGTTAACAACTTCATAGGTATTGATGTTTCGGCTGAAGAACAGAAGAAAACACTTGAAAAAATCGGATTTGAAATAAAAGACGGTATGATTATCGCTCCGTCATTCAGAAACGATATCGAGCATCAGGCTGATATTTCGGAAGAAATTGCAAGATTTTACGGCTATGACAGAATTCCGGACAGAGCGCTTTCAGGCGTTGCCGACGGCAGATACAATGATGTTCAGATGCTTGAAAATAAAGTTAATGATATTCTTATTTCACAGGGACTTTCGGAAATATGCACATATACATTTATCAGTCCTAAGGAATATGACAAGATTTTACTTCCTGCTGACAGTGAACTTCGTAATTGCGTTAAAATCTCAAATCCGCTCGGCGAAGATACATCGGTTATGAGAACAACTGCAATTCCGTCAATGTTACAGGTCCTTGCAAGAAACTATAACAACCGTAATGCTTCGGCAGGTCTTTACGAAATAGGTCCTGTTTATAAGTCAAACGGCACAGAGGAATTACCAGACGAGCCTGAAAATATTGTAATCGGTCTTTACGGAGACAGTTATAACTATTTCTCACTCAAAGGAATTGTTGAAACAATTCTTAAAAATGTCGGAATCAAGTCGTTTGATATTGAAAGAGTAACGGATTGTCCGTTTATGCATCCGGGCAGAACAGCAAAGATTACGGTAGGGGATAAAGAACTTGCAATATTGGGCGAGGTTCATCCGACTGTCAGAAACAATTATTCTATCGGTACTCGCTGTTATATTGCACAGATTTCCATGGATGTTCTCTTTGAAAACAGAGAATTGGAAAAGGTATATACAGCCCTTCCGAAATTCCCGGCAGTTACCCGTGACCTTGCATTTGTCTGCGAGAAATCAATTCCGGTTGTTTCACTTGAAAAGCTTATTGCAACAGCAGTAGGCAAGACGCTTGAAAATATCGCACTGTTCGATGTTTATGAAGGCGCTCAGGTTGAAGCGGGAATGAAGAGCGTAGCATTCAGCCTTCGTCTTCGTTCGGCAGAAAGAACTCTTACCGATGAAGATGCTGATTCAGCTGTTAAGAAAGCAATTAAAGCACTTGAAAAAATCGGCGTAAGTCTGAGAAGCTGATAATTACAAACAACAGTATAAAAACAAAAACGGGACGCAAGCATTGTTTGCGTCCCGTTTTTGTTTTTATATATTGATTATATTATTAATACATTCCGCCGCCTGCCTGTGCCATTGCAGCAGCTGCAGCAGCATCAGCCTGAGGGTCGGGGATATCTGTTACAAGTGATTCTGTTGTAAGAACCATAGCTGCAACAGAAGCGGCATTCTGAAGAGCAGAACGCGTTACCTTTGCAGGATCAAGAATACCTGCCTTGAACATATCAACATAGTTTTCGCTTGCGAAGTCAAAGCCGTAGCCTTTCTTCTTTGAAGCCATAATTTCGTTAACAATTACAGAGCCTTCAAGACCTGCATTGTTTGCAATCTGACGAACAGGCTCTTCAATTGCCTTAACAACAATATTTATACCTGTCTTAAGGTCAGAGTCTTCAGTTGAAAGTAACTTTGAAACTTCCGGAATTGCGTTGAGAAGTGCAACGCCGCCGCCTGCTACACAGCCTTCTTCAACAGCAGCCTTTGTAGCTGCAAGAGCGTCTTCAATGCGAAGCTTTTTCTCTTTCATTTCTGTTTCGGTTGCTGCACCTACGCGGATAACTGCAACACCGCCTGCAAGCTTAGCAAGTCTTTCCTGAAGCTTTTCACGGTCAAATTCTGATGTTGTAGCTTCAATCTGGCTCTTAATCTGAGCAACTCTTGCTTTGATATCAGCTTTTTTGCCTGCACCGTCAACAATTGTTGTTGTTTCCTTAGAAATCTTAATCTGCTTTGCGCGACCGAGCATATTGATATCGGTATCTTTAAGCTCGAGTCCGAGGTCTGATGTAATAACCTGACCGCCTGTAAGAATTGCGATATCCTGAAGCATTTCTTTTCTTCTGTCACCGAAGCCGGGAGCCTTTACGCAAACGCAGGTAAATGTGCCGCGGAGCTTATTGACAAGAATAGTTGAAAGAGCCTCGCCCTCAACATCTTCAGCAATAATAACGAGCTTCTGACCTGCCTGAACAATTTTTTCAAGCAAAGGAAGAACTTCCTGAATTGCAGAAATCTTTTTGTCTGTAATGAGAATGAAAGCGTCGTCAAGAACAGCTTCCATCTTGTCTGTATCTGTTACCATATACGGTGAAATATAACCGCGGTCGAACTGCATACCTTCAACAACATCTGAATATGTTTCTGAAGTCTTTGATTCTTCTATTGTGATAACACCGTCAGCAGTAACCTTTTCCATAGCGTCAGCGATAAGCTTGCCTACGAACTCGTCAGCAGCGGAAATTGTAGCGATTCTTGCAATGTCGTCTGATGACTTAACCGGCTTTGCGTTTGATTTGATAGCGTCAACTGCTGCGTCAACTGCCATTTGCATACCTTTTTTAACAACCATAGGGTTAGCGCCTGCCGCAACATTCTTCATACCTTCACGAACGAGAGCCTGTGCAAGAAGAGTAGCAGTAGTTGTACCGTCACCTGCAACATCGTTTGTCTTTGTTGCAACTTCTTTTACGAGCTGTGCGCCCATATTTTCAAATGCGTCCTCAAGTTCAACCTCTTTAGCGATTGTAACGCCGTCGTTTGTGATAAGGGGAGCGCCGTATTTTCTGTCAAGAACTACATTTCTGCCTTTAGGGCCAAGTGTAATCTTTACTGTATTGCTTAACTTGTCAATACCGGCCTGTAATGCTTTGCGAGCTTCTTCACCGTAAATAATCTGTTTAGCCATTGTAAATTACCTCCAAAAAATTATTCTACAACTGCAAGAATATCAGCCTGACGAACTATAGTGTAATCGACATCGTCGATTTTTACTTCAGTGCCTGTGTATTTTCCTGAAATTACCTTGTCGCCGACCTTAACGTACATTTTAACTTCTTTTCCGTCAATTACTCCGCCGGGACCAACGGCAACTACCTCTGAAACCTGAGGCTTTTCCTGAGCTGAAGCGGCAAGAATGATTCCGCTCTTTGTAGTTTCCTCAAGCTCAACAGCTTTGAGAACAACTCTGTCTGCTAACGGTTTGATTTTCATAATAAAATCCTCCTATATATAAAATATTATTGATGATTTTAGCACTCTTTAATCCCGAGTGCTAATATATATTTTAGCCAATATATAGAAAAAATCAACCCTTTTTTAAAAAATTCATAATTTAGTAATATTTGTTAAAAAATTTGTTAAAAGATGATTAGCTATATACTTTTATAATATTGTTTTTTTATAGAAAGTATGATATTATACAAATTACTATAACGCGTTTTCGGAGGAAAGCGAAATATGCTTAATTATTTAAAAGAAAAGCACTATTCGGTTTATTATAAATTATTAACAATAGCAGTTTTATTCGGAAGCCTTTTACCTGAGTATCTTGCGCTTGTTTCGGTTATTGTATTGGCAATTTATTTTCTTATGGAAAAAAAGCAGAGAGATGCTATTACTGCGGGCAGAACCGCAAAGGTAATGGCGGTTTATATTGTATATATGTTTTTAAGCGCGATTTGGGCTCAGGTAAAGCTTGCAAGTATTGCTTCCGGTGTTACTTGGACTTGTGCGCTTCTTGTATTTTTGCTTGTTGCAAGTATGTCTGACTCAAGAGACAGACTTGAAAATATTATGCTCTGTTTTGTCGGCTCGGCTGCGCTGAACAGCATTGTGGCTATAATTCAGATGGCTTTTATGGCGATAGGCAAGTCGCAGTATTTCCCAAGCCCGATTTATGAAAAAGCAGATACTGTTATTTATAACTTAATGCGTTACAATGTGTTTTTTGAGGATACCATTGACAGAACTTCAGGCTGTTTTAACAGTCCTCTTGTTCTTGCAACCTTTCTTGTAATGGCATTCCCGTTGGCAGCTTTCTGTTCTTTTTATGCAACGACCAAGAAACGCCGCACACTTTCACTTGTTGCGGGAGTATTCATCTTCTTCGGAATAATGTTTACTTTCCTGAGAGGAGCAGCAGTTGCCGTTGTACTTTCCTTTATGATGCTTTCATTTGCAGGAAAAAAGCCTGCAAAGTTTATGTCGGGTGCGGCCTTGGTTACTGCTGTAATTCTTCTTGCTGTATTATTTGAACGAAGAGGTGTCGCTACAAGTGACGACCTTTCAACAAATTACAGATTTGAACTTTGGAAAATTTGCTTTAAAGCATTTAAAGAAAATGCTTTGCTCGGTTTAGGCGCAGGAAGCGGAAATGTTAATGAATACCTGTTGTCAAAATCAATAGAGTTTTCACATGCGCACAATCTTTTTGTTGAAGTGGTTACAGAGGGCGGAATAATCGGAACAGTTATATTTACTGCCTTTGTAGCGGTAATAATAACCGATGTCCTTTATCTCTGCAGAAGCCACGGTTGGTATAAGAGATACGCAATAGCTTTTGTATCATCTTTGGTAGGCTTTCTTTCAATGTCAATTTTTGAAAGTACATTGAGTACGGTAAAAGAAATACTATATTTTGCAGTTCTTCTCGGATGCATAGCGGCAATCAAGAGAGCCTGCAAGCGAAATAAAGAAAAGCTCGCTAAGAAGGCAGAGTCAGAAGCAGTGAAAGTAGGTCAGACAGTATAATGAAAGAACAGTTGAAGTTTATTAAGAGCAAATTAGGCTACGGAGTCGGGGCAATAGGTCTTGATTTAAGCTACGGTATGTTTTATACATACCTTTCGTATTATCTTTCAAGCGTGCTTAATATTCCCGAGGCGTTTTTGCTCGTTCTCACACCGATTGCAAGAATCTGGGACGGCATCAACGACCCGATGATGGGTACAATCGTTGACAATACAAAAACTAAATTCGGCAAGTACCGTCCGTGGATTTTAATCGGAGCAATTTCCAATGCAGTAGTACTTTCATTATTGTTTACATCCTTTGGATTGAGCGGTATGAAGCTCTGTATTTACATTGCAGTAATGTATATTCTTTGGGGTATGACAAACACAATGGCGGATATACCTTATTGGTCAATGGTTCCGTCGTTCACGAGCGAAGAAAAAGAAAGAAACCTTGTTGCAACGGTAGCAAGAACCTTTTCAGGCTTGGGCCAGGGAATAATATCAATTCTGACACCCATTATCTGCCCGTTGCTTGCAAGTGATTTGGAACAGAAAACAGATAAAGGCTATTCAGCGTCAGGCTTTTCAAAATGGGCAATTATCTGTGGCATAGCTCTTGTATTTTTCTCACTTATCTGCGTGCTTACAACAAAGGAAACAAATGTTGTATATAATAAAAAGCAAAAATTCAGCTTAAAACAGATATTCAGAGTTATTAAATCAAACGACCAGCTTGTAGTATTTATGATATTCGCTATGCTTTCAAATGCGGGTTGGTATCTCACAAGCTCAACAGCGGCATATTATTTCTCCGATGCACTTGGCGATCCTACGAAACAGTCTCTTTTCGGAACTATCGGAGCAGTCGGCTCAATACTCGGTCTTTTTGTTGTTCCCGTACTTTCGCAGAAATTTTCAAAACGAACAACTTACACAATATCTCTCGTAATTTCAATAGTCGGATATGCTTTAATGCTCACATTCGGCGCTTTTATCAAGTTACCGATAGTTCTTGATTTTTGCTATATTATTGCGTCAATAGGTATTTCTTCAATGTTCGTTTCACAGACAATATTCCTGGCAGATATTGTTGACTACGGAGAATACAAGAACGGAATAAGAAATGAAAGCATAACCTTCTCAATGAAGGGCTTTTTGCAGAAGATGGCATATACAATACAAACAATAGTACTTTTCGGTACGCTCTGGATGATGAATTACAATGCGCAGAACAAGGCAGGAATGTTCTCTGAAGGAACAAAGACAGGTATCGGATTACTTGCTTTCGGTGCGCCGATAATCTTCCTTACGGCATCACTTTTTGTATTCAGAAAGAAATTCAAAATCTATGGCGATCTTGCTGATAAGGTACACGATTATATCATAGAAAAAAGAGCGGAAGAAAAGAATGCTTGAAATAAAAAATAATTAACGGGTAAGGCATAACGCCTTACCCGTTAATCTATGCTCAATTAATCTTTTCGCCGGTTTCTGCATCAATTATGCTTTTAAATACCGAAATGTGAGTCGTTGAAATATATTTGTCCATATGAAGACTGCCGAAGAACCATCTGTTAAATTTACAGGAATGTGAAAGCTCTTCAAAATAAGCGTTAAGAGCCGAAACACGAAGATTATCATAATCGTTCATCTGTAAAAATCCCTTGATTTTGGTAGGGGGCTCGTGAGTTACAATGTAATCTATCGTATAATCGTATTTTTCAAGGTTTTGTGCACCCTCAATAAGCTCCTCCTGAGTCGGAATTTCTTCTTTAGACCAACCGTTTTCTTCAGTTCTGATATCAATATCAGGACTTTCACCGCCGCCCATTGTGAATATTCTTTTACCCTCAATAGTGTAAACCTGACCTCTCATAAGATGGTAAAGATTATCATATATTTTATGAACTTTTCCGCCTTTCCAAGCACTTACTTCATAGTTGTTAAGCAATGAAAAATTCTCGTGTGTGCCGTCAATAAAGCAAATATTATATTTTCTTTTACCGAGCTGACGGATAAGCTTCTGCTCTTTTTTGCTGTCATCCCAAATAAAACCGAAGTCTCCGCAAATAATAAGCGTATCGCCCTCTTTAAGATGCTTGAGCTTTGAAGATGATAATCTGTCGATTTCTCCGTGAGTGTCGCCTGTGATAAAAATCAAATTTTACACATCCTTAAAATATAATTGATATTTACATATTTCTTTGCTATAATAAATTGCATATTTATAATACACTTTTTTTACTTTGTTTTCAAGGGGGATTATTGTGAAAAGATTCATCAGTTTGTTGCTTACTGTTTTAATTTTTATTTCTCCCGCTTTTATATTGCCGGTGTCGGCGAATTATAATTCCGAGCTTGACACCGAAGCTGATATTGTATTGCTTTTCAGCCTTGATGACGGAACCGTAATATTCGATAAGAATTCAAATAAAAAAACAGCTATGGCTTCCCTTACAAAAATAATAACTGCGGTTGTTGTACTTGAGAATTGTGAAAATCTTGAACAGAAAATTACTGTTCCCGAATACTGTATTTCGCTTTTAAGGGGAACAAAATCAGCTCCTGCGGTTTTAAAAGCAGATGAGGAGTTAACTGTCAGACAGCTGTTGTATTGTCTTATGGTGAAATCTGCAAATGAATCAGCTAATATTCTTGCTGATTATATCGGCGGGGGAAACATTGAAAAATTTGTTGCGATGATGAATGAGTTTGTTGCATCAATAGGCTGTACCGATACGCATTTTGAAAATCCGCACGGACTTGATTCGGAAAATCAATACACAACAGCAAAGGATTTAGCGCTTATCGTTAAGCATGCTGTGAATTTGCCGTCGTTTATGGAAATTTGTAATACCAACAAATATACGCTTGAAAAGACAAATAAAAGCGACGAGCGCAATTTTTATAATTCCAACTGGCTGATTAATGCTAATTATCATACTTATTATTACAAATATGTGCAAGGAATTAAAGCAGGAACTACGGAAAAGGCAGGATGCTGTGTAGTTTCAAAAGCAAGTAAAGACGGCTACAATTACTGTTGTATTATTCTTAATGCTCCGTCAAAGGACCTTAACGGAGACGGAACTAAAGAAAACCTTGCATTTACCGAGTCAAAACGCCTTTATAAATGGGTGTTTGAAAATATCAGACTTGAAAAAATTGCCGATGTTTCTCAAATCGTGACAGTTGTTGATGTTAAGCTTTCCTTTGACGCCGACCATGTAAGATTGATTCCCGCAAATGATGTAACGGCTCTTGTTCCGACGGGAAGCGATGAGGGCAGCGTTTTAATTCAACCCATCGAAAAAGAAACTCCTAAGCAGATAAATGCGCCCGTAAAAAAAGGCGAGGTAATCGGAAAAGCAAATATTCTTTATGCAGACAGCGTAATTGCAACCGTTGACCTCGTTGCGGCAGAGGATGTAAGCGTAAATGTATTTCTTTGGATTTTTCATGCGATTAAGGTGGTAGTCACATCACCGGTATTTATTATTCTTGTTGTTCTTGCGTCAATAATCGGAATTTCATATCTTTTTATGCTCAGAAAGCAAAACGAAAAAAATATGAAACGAAGCGAAGGCAGAACAAGACCTGTGATGTATTCGGGAGCTAAGAATTTAAAGAATATAAACAGTAAACAACCGCAAAAGAAAAAAACAACTGCAAATACGAATAAAAAAAGACCCACGGGTAAAAAATAATATTGCTTTTTGACCGTTAAAAGCCGAGAATTAACTCGGCTTTTTAATTTGTTGAATTTTATTATTGATTTATATAATAATTCAGTATATAATCAAGTGAATTTGTTATAAGAGGTTTATGATGAACAGAACAAAATTATTAGAAGCATATAATTCTATTGTTAATTTTAATGTTGATGAAGAAAAGAAGTATCTGGACGGATACCTTGATGAAGTTGCAGATATTCTTAATCATCCTAAATTTGAGGAAATGGTAAATTTCCATCATCATAATATTATAAGCTGTCATTTTCACAGCGTTTTTGTGTCTTTTATTGCTTATAAATTAAATTTATTATACGGATACAGTGTTGAAGAGGCTACAAGAGCGTCGTTGTTGCATGATTTTTATCTATATGATTGGCATATAGTGAAGCACGATGAACTTCATGCGTGGTATCATCCTAAACAGGCAAAGAAAAATGCCGAGCTCTGCTTCGGTGAACTTACCGACAAACAGCAGGATATGATACTTTCTCATATGTGGCCGCTTCATTTGGCACCGCCGAAATCAAAGGAGGGTATGATATTAACTCTGGCAGACAAAATCTGCACATGCTACGACTTAATGAAGTTGAGCAATAGGTTTTTACCGTTATACAATGAAATATTAAAGGAGGCCAAAGATCGTGTTAATTAAAATAGTTAACTACTTCTTATGGTTTATTATGTATAGTGTTTTCGGCTGGATAACCGAAACAATTCTTTTTGCGGTAAGAGATAAGAAATCAGTAAAAAGAGGGTTTTTATTTGGCCCGTTATGCCCGATTTACGGCTCCGGGGCAGTTCTTTGCACTATTCTTCTCTATGGAAAGATATCAAACTTTTTTGCACTTTTCTTTGTAGGATTACTGCTTTGCGATACGCTTGAATACATAACTCATTATGTGTTGGAAAAAGTATTTCATGCAATGTGGTGGGACTATTCAAATCAGAGATTTAATATTAAGGGCAGAATATGCTTGACGAGCTCAATTCTTTTCGGTTTAGGTGTTGCTCTTTTGATAAAATTTGTTCAACCTTTTGTAATGAACATTACCGAGAGAATTCCTGAAGATATAAGACTTATACTTGCTTTTGTGATTTATTCCATTTTGATTATAGACTTGGCACTCACGGTGCAAAGCCTGAAAAATATTATCCGCAGTCTTAAAGAAATTCAGAACTATTTAGTAGAAAATATGCAGGATGAAATTGATAAGACCGATGAGAAAATTGATGAAATGGCGGATAAAATCAAGTCAAACGCATATATTGACAATCTTGTTGAGAAAATGAAAAGCGGCAAGTCACAGCTTGCAAGATATAAACGCTTGTTCCCGAAAATGAATTTCGGAAATTACAAAGAAGCACTTGAAGTTATCTTCCCGAAGAACAAAAATAAATAATTCATGGCATAAAAAACCGCAGACTGCTGAAAAGTCTGCGGTTTGATTTTTTTGAAAATATTTTATTTGCCGCCAAATGTGAGAAGCAGGAAGCCTGCCGCAACCGCAGAACCGATAACACCTGCAACGTTCGGACCCATAGCGTGCATGAGAAGGAAGTTTGAAGGATTGTATTTTCTACCTTCAACCTGTGAAACACGGGCAGCCATAGGAACGGCGGAAACACCGGCAGAACCGATAAGCGGATTAACCTTGCCTCTTGTAATAATGTTCATCAGCTTTCCGAACAGAACACCGCCTGCGGTCGAGAATGCGAATGCGATCAGACCGATTGCAATGACAAGAAGTGTCTTGATATCAAGGAAAGTTTTGCCTTCTGCAGTAGCACCGACAGTGACGCCGAGCATAATTGTAACAATATTACAAAGAGCATTTTGTGCTGTGTCCGAAAGTCTTTCTGTTACGCCTGATTCTTTGAATAGATTACCGAGCATAAGCATACCGATAAGTGGGGCTGTTGACGGAATGATAACTACACAGATAACTGTAACAACGATAGGGAAGATAATCTTCTCTGCCTTGCTTACAGTTCTGAGCTGATCCATCTTAATTTCTCTTTCCTTTTTGGTTGTGAGCGCTTTCATAATAGGCGGCTGAATAAGCGGAATCAATGCCATATATGAATATGCGGCAACTGCGATAGGTCCTAAAAGGTGAGGAGCGAGCTTACCGGTAAGGTAAATAGCCGTAGGACCGTCTGCACCGCCGATGATAGCTATTGCAGCAGCTTCTAAAGCAGAGAAGCCCTCAAATCCCGGAATAAACTTTGTTGCTGTTGCAATAAGGAAAGCAACATAGATACCAAGCTGAGCGGCAGCACCCAAAAGCAAGCTCGACGGGTTTGCAAGAAGGGGACCGAAGTCAGTCATAGCGCCAACACCCATAAATATAAGACAGGGGAAGATACTCGACTTAACACCGCAATAAATCAGTCTTAAAACACCTGAATCGTACCAATGTGCCGAAGCGTCAAGCACTTCGCCGCCGGGAGTAGCAATCGCAAGCGGATCGTACATTATTTCAGGATAAACATTTACGAGAAGCATACCGAATGCGATGGGAAGTAAAAGCAAAGGCTCAAACTTCTTAACAATCGCAAGATATAACAGAGCGAATGAAACCAAAATCATAACCCAATTCTGCCAACCGAGTGAAGCAAAACCGGAGGTCTGAAAGATTTCAATAATTGAATTTATAATATCCATGTTCAAGCTCCTCCTTAACCGATAAAAGCAAGAACTTCGTCAGTAGCAACAGAAGCGCCCTTGTTTGCGATTACCTGTGAAACAGTACCGCTTGTCGGAGCAACGATTTCATTTTCCATCTTCATAGCTTCAAGAATGAAGAGAACATCGCCTTCATTTACTTTCTGACCTGCAGAAACATTTACTTTAAGTATTGTACCCGGCATAGGTGATTTAACAGGTGTGCCTGTTCCCGAAACAGCCGCAGGAGCTGCTGCAGCAACAGGTGCAGGTGCTGCCGCAACGGGAGCAGCAGGTGCTGCAACAGGTGCAGACGGTGCAACATTTGAAACTATTGCTTCGTCAAGCTCTGTAACATCAACTTCATAGTCCATACCATTTAATGTAACAATGTATTTCATATCTTATTCTCCCTTATCTTCTAAAAGTTTAATTGAGTTAAACTGTAATCTGTTAAGCGGGATACCGCTTTCATTTGAAACAATAGCCATAATTACAGCGGCAGTCTTTTCATCTGTTTTGTAAAGCTCAAGATTACCGGCAGACTGTGTATCGGGAAGAGTTGTTCCTTTGCTGTCTGCTTTGCTGTCTGCTTTATTCTCGTTTGCAGGTCTGACAGCTTCGTCCTTATTCTCTTTTTTCTTTGCAACAGATTCAAATGCACGGATAATTTTTGAAAGAATAACAACGAGTACCGCAAGAAGCGCAAGAATAATCATAACAACTACGATACCTGTAACAGAGGTTTTCAGAGCTTCGATAATAGTGAGCGGTTCACTTGATGAAGGAGCTGCTGAAAGTAATGCATCTGTCAAAGTAGCTTCGCTTACTGTATTAAGAAAATTCATACCTCACACTCCTTAGTCAATTCTTTTAATTGAATACTTAAATGTATTCTTTGCTTTTTCTTCACGCTTGTCGAAGAATGCCTCTGCCTGTGTCGGGAAAGCAATGTATGAAAGTACATCTTCATCGCATTTAGCCTTGTCACCGATTTCAGCCTTTGCCTTTTCAAATTCAGGCTCAAGCGTATCTGCAAAACGGCAAGTGACAGGAGCTTCGTCGCCGAGCACTTTCTTTTGAAGAGCGGCGTTTATTTCACCGGGAGCCTTACCGTATTCACCTCTAATATAAGCCTTGATTTCTTTTGAAATATTCTTGTATCTTTGTCCTACAAGTACATTAGTTACAGCCTGATTGCCAACCATTTGACTGAGAGGCGTAACAAGAGGGGGATAGCCCATATCTTCACGCACTTTTGGAATTTCAATAAGAGCCTCGTCCATTCTGTCCAGAGCGTGCATATCTTCAAGGTTAGCCATCATATTTGAAAGCATACCGCCGGGTACCTTGTAAGTTAAAGCGTCTGTATCCGTAACGAGCGCTTTCGGCTTGAGAAGTCCCGAAGCAAGATATTCATCTCTGATAGGCTTAAAGTAGTCATTAACTTCTTTGATTGTTTCTCTGCTGAGTCCTGTTGTGTAACCAAGTCCTCTGAGAGCGTCGTGAAGTGTTTCGGTCGCAGGCTGTGAAGTACCGCCGGAGAAACAGGATGTTGCTGTATCAATAATATCGCAGCCTGCTTCAACAGCCTTAAGAATTGTCATATAAGCCATACCTGTTGTGCAGTGAGTATGAAGAATAACGGGCATATCCGGTAATGCGTCTTTAATTGCACTTACAAGGTCTTTAGCTTCGGCAGGAGTCATAACGCCGGCCATATCTTTAATACAAATTGTTGAACAACCCATTGCTTTCATTTCTTTTACAAGCTCAACATACTTCTCAAGAGTATGAACAGGGCTTGTTGTATAAGAAATAGCACCTGAAGCAATAGCGCCGTTTTTAATTGTTTCATCAACGGCAACCTGAATATTTCTGGTATCGTTAAGCGCGTCGAAAATTCTGATAATATCAATACCGTTTTCCACGCTCTTCTTTACGAACATTCTGACAACATCATCAGGATAATGCTTATAGCCGAGAAGATTCTGACCTCTTAAAAGCATCTGAAGCTTTGTGTCAGGACATTTAGCTTTTATTTTTCTGAGCCTTTCCCACGGGTCCTCGTCAAGATAACGAAGACAGGAATCGAATGTTGCGCCGCCCCAACATTCCATTGAATAGTAACCGGCTTTGTTCATTGTTTCAAGTATGCCTTCAAACTTTTCAAAGGGCATTCTTGTCGCAATGAGAGATTGGTTTGCATCTCTCAAAGCCGTTTCAGTAAACTGAACTTTCATATGTCAATCCTCCTAAATTATTAATGATTTTTAATACGGAAAAAATTTGTCAATTCAGGGCAGAAGCTGTAAAAAGATCGAAATATCAATCAATTTTTACAAGCTGTAAAGAACTGTACGAAAAGAAAATCCAAATTTTTCCCATTATAAAATTTACCGGGTGATTATACCATATTTTGCTGTTGTTTGCAAGAGAAAAAATACAACTTGTAAATATTGTTTATATTTTTATTATAATTATTATTTAATATAAAAAATAAATACTATACAGGATAAAATTGTAAAAAATATATTGCAGTAAGTCGAAAATTATTATATAATTGACATTCAAATTGTTTTATGTTAACAGTTCTAAGGAGTTATATATATGGATTATTTAAACAGTGATATTGTCGCTATGCCGATGGTCGCTTTGAGAGGACTTGTAGTTTTCCCGAATTCGACAGTGCATTTTGATGTCGGCAGACCGAAATCCGTTGCGGCGGTTAAAGCGGCAATGGTTGCCAAAAAAGATATCTTCCTTGTAGCTCAAAAGGATGTTCAGGAGGATGCAATAAACACAAAGACGCTTTTTGATATAGGAACAGTATGCGAAATAAAGCAAATTGTCAGAATGCCTTCAGGCGACAATATGAGAGTAGTCGTAGAGGGTAAATACAGAGCAAAACTTTGCGGTATTACAGGTGTAACGCCGTTCTTTACCGCTACTGCGGCGCAGGTAATCGAAAAGCTTCCGAAGATAACCGATTCGCTGAAAACCGAGGCGGCAGTCAGAAGTATGAAAGGGCTTTTTGATGATTACTGTGAGTTTGCACCGAAAATCGCTCCTGATATTGCTTTGGGAGTTACGGTTAAAAACGAGCTGGGAGAGCTTGCTGACTACATTGCCGCAAATATTCCTCTTGAATATAAGGTTAAGCAGACAGTTCTTGAAGAGCTTAATCATTTGAAAAGAATTGAAAAGCTTTGCGTAATACTTGCAAAAGAAGCAAATGTTCTTGCAATGGAGGCTGAGCTTAACGACAGAGTGCAGGAACAAATCGATGATAATCAGCGTGAATACTATCTGCGTGAGCAGTTGAAAGCTATATCAACCGAATTGAATGACGGCGATGCTCCCGAAGCCGAGTCACAGAAATACCGTGAACGGATTTTAAAAATCGGTTTTGCAAAAGAAGACGAAGAAAAGCTTCTTACAGAGTGCGACAGACTTATGAAAATGCAGACTACAAGTCCTGAGAGCGCAGTTATAAGAAATTATCTTGACGAAGTTCTTGCTTTGCCGTGGAATACATACACAAAGGATAATCTCAACATTAAAAAAGCGTCTGACATTCTTGAAAAAGACCATTACGGTCTTAACGAGGTGAAAGAGAGAATTATAGAGCTGCTTGCAGTCCGTAATCTTGTTCCTGACATTAAAGGTCAGATAATTTGTCTTGCAGGACCTCCCGGTGTCGGAAAAACTTCAATAGCTAAATCCCTTGCGCGTGCTATGGGCAGAAAATATGCCCGTATATCCTTGGGCGGTGTAAAAGACGAAGCTGAAATAAGAGGACACAGAAAGACCTATATCGGAGCGATGCCCGGTAATATTATTGATGCACTTAAACGCTCAAAGAGTGCCAATCCGCTTATCCTGCTTGATGAGGTGGACAAGCTTTCAAATGATTATAAGGGAGATCCTTCGTCAGCTTTGCTTGAAGCACTTGATCCTGAGCAGAACAACTCATTCAGAGATCATTATATTGATATACCGTTCGATTTGAGTAAGGTATTATTTGTGACAACGGCAAATGATATAGGCAGTATTCCTGCACCACTGCGTGACAGAATGGAAATAATTGAGCTTTACAGCTATACATTTGACGAAAAATTCAATATTGCAAAAAAGCATCTTATTCCTAAACAACTGAAGGAATACGGACTTAAATCAACGCAGATAAAAATTAAAGATGACGCGTTGAAGCTGATTATTGACGGTTATACTAAAGAAGCAGGCGTGAGATTGCTTGAAAGAACTGTCGCAAAGGTACTCAGAAAAGAGGCTGTAAAATTTGCAACGGGCTTTGAGGGTAAAATCACGGTTAAGGCAAATGATATAGAAGAGCTTCTCGGACCGAGAAAGTATAAGCAAGACGAGCTTTCAAAGTTTGACAGGGTTGGAGTCGTAAACGGTCTTGCATGGACTTCGGTAGGCGGAGAAATGCTTGAAATCGAGGCGCTTTCAACTGACGGTACGGGAAAGCTTGAGCTTACGGGTTCGCTCGGAGATGTTATGAAGGAATCCGCAAAAGCGGCTTATAGCTATATAAGAAGCGTTGCGGCTGAATATTCAATAGATACCGATTTTTATAAAAATAAAGATGTTCACATTCATTTCCCCGAGGGCGCAGTACCAAAAGACGGCCCATCGGCAGGTATCGGAATAGTTACTGCACTTGTATCAGCATTGTCCGGATACAGCGTAAAGTCCGATTTTGCAATGACGGGTGAAGTTACGCTTACGGGCAGAGTACTTGCAATAGGCGGACTTAAAGAAAAATCAATGGCGGCATATAAAGCAGGTATCAAAACGGTGATTATTCCTGAAGAAAACATTGCCGATATTAAGAAATTTGATAAGGTTGTAGTTGACGCCGTAAACTTTATTCCGGTTTCACATGTCAGCGAAGTATTAAAGCTTACGCTTAATACAGAAGAAAAACCGATTAAAAAGCTTGATATGCCTATTGATACCGGAAATAAAAAACAAAATAAGCTTTGGCAGCAAAACTAAGGGGTAGTTTATGGATTTTTCAAAAGCACAGTTTGAAAGAGCATACGGCACTTTTGAACAGTTACCGCCGTCATCGGTTCCTGAAATTGTATTTTCGGGACGCTCGAATGTCGGAAAATCATCATTGATAAATAAAGTGTTCAACAGAAAAAATCTTGCGAGAGTCAGCTCTGTTCCGGGTAAAACCGTTACAATCAATTTTTACTCTGTCGGCAAAGATGCAAAAATAGTTGACCTTCCCGGTTACGGATATGCAAAGGTTGCTAAAAATGAAAAAATCCGTTGGGCAAATATGATGGAAAAGTATTTCAATTCCGGCAGACAGATAAAGCTTGTAGTCCAGCTTGTTGATATGCGGCATCCCGCAACTGCTGATGATATTATGATGATGGAATTCCTTGAAAGCGCGGGAATTGATTACATTGTTGTAATGACCAAGAGTGATAAACTCAACAAAGGCGAGTACAAGGACAGAGTTGAAAAATCCGGACAGGAGCTTAGCTTTGTTAAGCCTGAAAATATAATTCCGTTTTCTTCTCAGTCAGGGGAAAATGTTGATAAGATTAAAGCAATAATTCAATCATATATGGAGGCATAAAATGACAAAGACACCTTTCGTAACAAAAGAAAAAGCAGAAGAAATAGCAAGCGTATATCCTACTCCGTTCCATCTTTACGACGAAAAAGGTATTCGTGAAAATTGTGAGAATATGTATAAAGCATTTTCTTGGAATAAAGGCTTCCGTGAGTATTTTGCAGTAAAAGCAACTCCTAATCCGTTTCTTATAAATATTCTGCGTGAATACGGCTGTGGCTGCGACTGCTCATCAATGACAGAGCTGATGCTTTCAAAAGCTATCGGCGCTTGCGGTGATGCAATTATGTTTTCTTCTAACGACACGCCGCCCGAAGAGTTCAAGTATGCAAACGATTTAGGTGCAATTATCAATCTTGATGATATAACACATATTGATATTCTTGAAAAGACACTCGGAAAGCTTCCCGAAAAGATTTCATGCCGCTACAATCCCGGCGGATACTTCAAAATTGCCAACAGCATTATGGATAATCCCGGTGATGCAAAATACGGTATGACAACAGAACAGCTTTTTGAAGCATTTAAAATTCTTAAGTCAAAGGGAGTAAAAGAATTCGGTATTCACGCTTTCCTTGCAAGCAATACCGTGACAAATGATTATTATCCCACTCTTGCAAAAACTCTTTTTGAAGTTGCTGTTCAGCTCAAAAACGAAACGGGAGCAGACATTAAGTTTATAAATCTTTCAGGCGGTATCGGAATACCTTACAGACCCGACCAGACAAAGAATGATATCTTTAAAATTGCAGAGGGTGTTAAGCAGGTTTATGATGAAGTTCTCATTCCGAACGATATGGGCGATGTTTCAATTTATACGGAACTCGGCAGATATATGATGGGACCTTACGGTGCGCTTGTTACAAGAGCTATAAACCAAAAGCATACGCATAAAGAATACATAGGCGTTGATGCTTGTGCCGTTAACCTTATGCGTCCTGCCATGTACGGTGCATACCATCATATCAGCGTTCTGGGCAAAGAAGACGCCGAATGTGTAAAAATGTATGATGTAACAGGCTCGCTTTGTGAAAACAACGACAAATTCGCTATTGACAGAATGTTGCCTGAAATAGAAATGGGCGATCTTCTGTATATTCACGATACAGGTGCTCACGGCTTTGCAATGGGTTACAATTACAACGGTAAATTAAAATCTGCCGAAATCTTGCTCAAAGCAGACGGAAGCTTTGAAATGATAAGACGGGCAGAAACACCGAAGGATTATTTCGCAACATTTGATTGCTTTGATTTTTATAAAAAAGTTACCGAATAAGAGGAAATAATATGCCATTTGTTCATTTACATCTGCATACTCAATACAGTCTGCTCGACGGCGCATGTCGCTTCGGGCAGTTGTTTGATGCTGTGAAAAAAAACGGACAAACGGCAGTAGCTATAACCGATCACGGAAATATGTTCGGTGTTATTGATTTTTACAAAGAGGCAAAGAAAAACGGAATTAAGCCGATTATCGGCTGTGAAGTTTATGTTGCCGTAAGAAGCAGACATGAAAAGGTACATGCCGTTGACAATGAAAGGCATCATTTAATTCTGCTTTGCAAAAATGAAACAGGATACAAAAACCTTATTAAAATGGTTTCCGAATCCTGGGTTTCAGGTTTTTATTCAAAACCGAGAGTTGATAAAGAGCTTCTGGAAAAATATCACGAGGGGCTTATTGCACTTTCAGCCTGTCTTGCGGGTGAAATACCGAGAAAGCTTCTTCAGAATGATTATGAAGGAGCAAAGCAGACTGCACTTTGGTATAATTCTGTTTTCGGACAAGGTAATTATTATATCGAAATGCAAAATCATCACATTAAAGAACAGCTTGAAATATTGCCCAAATTTGCACGGCTCTCAAAAGAAACAGGAATTCCTCTTGTTGCAACAAATGATGTTCACTATGTTAATAAGGAAGATGCAAAAACTCAGAAGGTGCTTGTTTGCATACAGACTAACCATACTATCGACGAAGAAACGGGTATGGAATTCGGCACGGACGATTTTTATTTAAAAAATGAAAGAGAAATGCTCGAACTGTTTGCGGATTATCCGGAAGCTGTTGAGAATACTGCGAAAATTGCAGATATGTGTAATTTGGAGTTTGAGTTTCACAAAACAAAGCTTCCGCATTTTGAAGTTCCGAACGGGCAGGATCATTTTGAGTATTTTAAAGAAAAATGCTTTGAGGGACTATACAGAAATTACGGTAACGACTGTAATCAGGAATACAAAGACAGATTAAACTATGAATTGTCAGTTATCAAAAATATGGGCTATGTGGATTATTTCCTGATAGTAGCTGACTTTATAAACTATGCAAAGAGTAATGGGATTCCCGTAGGACCGGGAAGAGGCTCGGGAGCAGGAAGTATTGCCGCATATTGTATGGGAATTACGGGCATTGACCCTATGAAGTATAATCTTCTCTTTGAACGGTTTTTGAATCCCGAAAGAGTCAGTATGCCTGATATTGATGTCGATTTTTGCTATGTCAGACGGGAAGAAGTAATTGATTATGTTATAAAGAAATACGGAGCCGACCATGTAGCGCAAATTGTTACATTCGGAACTATGGCGGCACGCGCGGCAATCCGTGATGTCGGAAGAGTTCTCGGCTTACCGTACAATACCGTTGACGCCGTATCAAAACAGATACCCCGTGAACTTGACATTACAATAGATAAAGCTTTAAAAAAGAATGCAGACTTAAAACAGCTTTATGATAATGATGAAAAAATCAAAGAGCTTATTGACCTTGCAAAAGCTGTCGAAGGTATGCCTCGTCACGCTTCAAAACACGCGGCGGGCGTAGTTATTACCGACAAGCCTGTTTACGAGTATGTTCCTCTTGCAAGGAATGACGAATCGGTGGTCACACAGTTTACAATGACAACAATCGAAGAACTCGGACTTCTGAAAATGGATTTCCTCGGACTTCGTACTCTTACCGTAATAGACGACTGCGTAAAAGCCGTAAAAGAAAAAAATCCGTCATTTGATATCAACAAGGTACCTCTTGACGATGAAAAAACTTATGAGCTTTTCAAAAACGGTCAGACTTACGGCGTATTTCAATGCGAATCGGCGGGAATTCGTCGGGTGCTTATCCGCTTAAAACCGGAAAGCTTAGAGGATATAATAGCTGTTATTTCTCTTTACCGGCCCGGTCCTATGGACTCAATCGATACTTATATCGCAAACAGGCACAATCCTGATTTTGTAAAATACAAAACAGAGAAGCTGAAGCCTATTCTTGATGTCACTAACGGCTGTATGGTCTATCAGGAACAGGTAATGGAAATATTCCGTTCACTTGCAGGCTATTCGTTCGGCAGAGCTGACATTGTCCGCCGTGCCATGTCAAAGAAAAAACACGATGTTATGGAGCAGGAACGGACTACTTTTATTCAGGGCTGTAAACAGAATAACATTGATGAAAGCACTGCAAACAGTATTTTTGACGATATGACTTCTTTTGCTTCGTATGCATTTAACAAGTCACATTCGGCGGCGTATGCTGTTGTGGCTTATCAGACTGCTTATCTGAAATGTCATTATCCGGCAGAATTTATGGCGGCGCTTCTTACAAGCGTTATTGATGATACAAATAAGGTTTCGCTTTATATTTCAGAGTGCAATTCAATGGGAATCGAAGTTCTGAAGCCTGATATCAATCACTCAAAAGCAATGTTCACAACTGACTGCGGCAAAATAAGATTCGGCTTGCTTGCAGTTAAAAATCTCGGAAATAATTTTATCGAAACAATTTATAAAGAGCGTTGCCTTAACGGTAAATATACTTCATTTTACGACTTTTGCAAGAGAGTATATTCTAAGGATTTTAACAAACGCGCAGTTGAGAGTCTGATAAAATGCGGAGCCCTTGATTCGTTTGAATTAAACAGGAGGGAAATGCTGATAAATCTGAATTCGGTTGCGGCTTCGCTTGAAATGAATAAGCGAAGAAACATTGACGGTCAAATAGGTCTTTTTGATTTGGGCGGAATTGTCGATACAACCGAGCCTGAAATTCAGCATGTTGATGAATTTCCCGTTTCAGAACTTTTAAATCTTGAAAAAGAAACAACCGGACTTTATATTTCAGGGCATCCTATGGCTCAGTATGCAGACATTTCAAACAGAATTAAGGCTACAAGAATAATTGATTTGCTCGAAGCTGAAAACGATGAATCAAGCGTTTATAAAGATTCCACAGCTGTAAAGATACTTGGAATAATAACTTCCGTAAAGAGGAAAATTACTAAAAATGATACAACTATGGCGTTCCTTAACATTGAAGATGTTACGGGCGGTATGGAAGTAATCGTTTTTCCTAAAAATTACGAAAATTCCAAAACGCTGTTAGAAGCAGGCAATGTCGTTCTCCTCAGCGGAAGACTTTCCCTGCGCGACGATGAAGACGCAAAAATTGTAGCAGATACTTTTGCTCCTTGTCCGAGCATTGAAAAGAAAGCTAAAAAGCGTGGAATGTTCTTGAGATTTGCCGATGATACTGACGGCAATATATATAAATGTATTCAGCTTCTTAAAAATGAAAACGGTGATATTCCGGTTTACTTTTTCTTTTCGGATACAAAAAAATACAGGGATACAAATTATAAAATAAATTCCCAAAGCAAGACTGTTGAACTGTTAAAGAGCTTGTTAGGTAACGAAAACGCAGTTCTTCAGTAACCGGAATATTCACGAAAAACACTTTTTTACTTGACTATTTTTACTTTTAGTGTATTATATATGTGGAATTTTTTATGCACAGAAAATCTTGAGGTGATAAAATGAAAACAATCGGTGTTTTAACAAGCGGTGGAGATGCACCGGGTATGAATGCTGCCATAAGAGCAGTTGTTCGTTCCGGCTGTGAAAAGGGTATGCGCGTTATGGGTATCAGACGCGGATACAACGGTCTTATGTACGGTGATATGTATGAGATGAATCTTCGCTCTGTTTCAAATATAATTAACCGCGGCGGTACAATTCTTTATTCTGCAAGAAGTCCTGAGTTTAAAACTGAAGAGGGTATGCAGAAAGCTATTGATGTTTGTAAAAATGTCGGACTTGACGGCGTTGTTGTTATCGGCGGCGACGGTTCATTCAGAGGCGCAAGAGATTTATCTTTAAGAGGTATTCCCTGTGTAGGCGTTCCGGGAACTATTGATAATGATATCGCTTGCTGTGACTATACAATAGGTTATGATACATCAATGAATACCGTTATGCAGATGGTTGACCGCCTTCGCGACACAACAGAATCTCATGACCGTTGCTCAGTTGTTGAAGTTATGGGCAGACGCGCAGGTTATATCGCACTTAATGCGGGTATCGCTTGCGGTGCTACAACTATACTCATTCCTGAAGTTGAGTTCGATTTTGAGCGTGATGTTATTGAAAGAATGAAGAGAACTCAGAAGACAGGAAAAAGACATTTCATCATTATTGTTGCTGAAGGCATCGGCGGCGTAAGCGAAATGGCTCAGAGAATTCAAGATATTACAGGCATTGAAAGCCGTGCGACAATTCTCGGTCATGTTCAGCGCGGCGGTTCTCCGACTGTTCGCGACAGAGTTACGGGAAGCCTTATGGGTTGCAAAGCAGTTGAGCTTCTTGATAAGGGTATCGGTAACCGTGTTGTTGCTACAAAGAAAGAAGATATTGTTGATTACGATATCTTTGAAGCACTCAATATGACAAAGAAAATTGACCTTAACCTCTATAAATTAGCACACGAAATTTCAATCTGATGAAAAACATTGTTTTAATAGGTATGCCCGGCTGCGGTAAAAGTACAATAGGTGTTATTCTTGCTAAAACACTCGGTATGAGCTTTGTTGATACGGATTTGATTATTCAACAGCGTGAAAACAGACTTTTGCAAAACATAATTGATAAGGACGGGCTTGAAAGCTTCTTGGATATTGAAAGAGATGCTATTCTTTCGGTTGACTGCAAAAACAGTGTAATTTCAACAGGCGGAAGTGCTGTTTTTCGCAAAGAGGCTATGACTCATCTGAAAAACGACGGAATTATCATTTTTATTGATGTTGCGCCTGAAACTTTAAAGAAAAGATTGAGCAATATTAAAACGCGGGGAATTGCGGCAGGTAAAGATGAAAGTGTAGATGACATTTTTAATCAGCGCTTACCGTTGTATAAAGAATATGCAGACTTTGTTTTGACGGTTGAAAACGAAAGCGTGGAAACCTCGGTTGAAAGGCTTGTTGAAATTTTAAAAAATTAAAAAAGATTTTTAAGACTTTTCGGTTGTTATAATAAACCGAAAAGTCTTATTTTTTCCTCTTATAAAAATGAAAAATAATCATAAATTATTATTGCAGTAAAAACTGCAACGGAGGAAAAAATGAAAACATTTTTTAAAGTGATAAGCTTTATTGGGCTTATGATAACCTCTGTTATTTTCGGATTCGTTTATGTAGGGCAGAGAGATATTCCTGATGAAATTTATCTTATAAATTCTGAAGAATACTCGCTCAACAGCGTTTACAGTATTAATGTTTTGAAAGATGACGGATCATCAAAGCAAGTGCTGACAAACAGTGCAATATCATTAGATGAAAAGAATCAGGAAGAGCATTATACTGTGAATGTTTCGCTATTTGAAACGATTCCGGTGAAATCTTCTTATGTAACTGTTTCAAAAAGACAGTATGTTGTCCCGGGCGGTGATATCTTCGGTATCAAGCTTTACACTGACGGTGTGCTTATTGTTGGTATGGATGATGTATTAACCGCGCAGGGAAACAAGAATCCGGGTAAGGAAGCAGGACTTGAAACAGGTGACATCATAAAAGAGCTAAACGGTGTTAAGATTAATACAGTATCTCAGCTGACGGATTTTTTTCAGAATACCGAGGATAAAAAAATTAAGGTAAAAGCTTCAAAAGACGGGAAGCCGTACGAAACTGAACTTACCTTACAGAAATCTGTCGGTGACGGCAAAAACAAAGCAGGACTATGGGCTAGAGACAGCGCAGCCGGTGTAGGTACAATAACCTATTATGAAAAGAACACCAAAGTTTTCGGTTCGTTAGGCCATGCAGTATGCGACGTTGACACAGGGGAAGTTATGCCAATGCTTTCGGGTAAAGCGGTTGAGGCAGTTATTAACGGTTGCTACAGAAGTACGGAAAAATCAGCAGGTGAGCTCTGCGGTGTTTTCGGTTTGAATAATATCGGCATTTTAAAAATAAACTGCAGTAAGGGTTTGTACGGAACGCTTTACGAAGTACCGAAAAAACAGGAAATACCTGTCGCGGCAAGGCACGAGGTTACTCTCGGTAAAGTGCAGATAATATCAACTGTTGACAGCGAAGGACCCAAATATTATGACGCTCGCATTACAAAGATAGTCAAGGGTAATGATGATGAAGAAAAGAATATGGTAATTGAGATAACCGATCCGGATCTGATTGAAAAGACGGGCGGAATAGTACAGGGAATGAGCGGAAGTCCGATAATTCAAAACGGAATGTTAGTCGGAGCAATAACACACGTGTTTTTGAATAATCCGTTGCAAGGCTATGCTATTTTTGCCGAAAATATGCTCTCAGTGTCAAAAAAAACAGAAGAAGTAAAAACTGATAAAGCTTCCTAAAAGGGTGTGAAGAGAAATTATTTAATATTTCTCTTCACATTTCTTTTTTATTCAATTTTTTATCAAAATTTTTATTTTTGCTATTGCCAAAATTTAACAGATATGGTAAAATATGGCAGAAATAAAAAACGGAGGTAAAACCATGGAAAGAAAAATAAAAGTAGTTTTAGCATCGGAGGGAAATGAGTTTGGGAAAAATGCTCATAGTATTCTTACATCATACGGATTTGAGGTTATTCTTGTATCTAAAGACGGAGCGCAGCTTTTGAATATTCTGGAAAAAGAAAAAGCTGATGTTGTTGTAATGGACGCTTTTATGGTGAATCTTGATGCGCTTGCAGTTTTAAAGAAAATCAAAAATGACTCAAGGTTTGACGATATGCTTGTAATGGTAGTTTCAGGCGTAAGCAATCAGCGTTTTGAACAGGAAATACTCGAAAACGGAGCCGACTACTATTTCCTTAAACCTTTTGATACATCAATGATGGCAGAAAGAATAATTCAAATGACGGGCTGGGGAAAGGAAAAGAGCATTAAGACAGGCAATTCTTCAAAATCCGATTCCGACTTGCAGGTAATAGTAAGCGATATTATGCATCAGATAGGTGTTCCGGCGCATATTAAAGGCTATCAGTATTTAAGAGAAGCAATTATTCTATCAATTGACGACAGCGAAATGATGAATTCTGTTACCAAGCTTCTTTATCCGACTGTTGCAAAGAGGTTTTCTACAACACCGTCAAGAGTAGAAAGAGCAATCAGGCATGCTATTGAAGTAGCATGGGACAGAGGAGATGTTGATGTTCTCAATTCGTATTTCGGCTATACTATTCAAAGTACAAGAGGAAAACCGACAAACTCAGAATTTATTGCGATGATCAGTGATAAATTAAAGCTGAGTATGAAAATAAGCTGAATATTTTTAACGGTGTGCTGATAAGCGCGCCGTTATTTTTTGTTTTTTATTGCTAATTTGTATATAATCATATATAATATACATAATGTATATGAATAATATGTATAAAAATGTAAATTCAATGAATATTTTTTCAATTAATTCTTGACTGTATATAGAGATTTATATATAATATTTGTATAAAAATACAATGGAGTAATACAATAATGACTAAAATCTTTATTGACGGCAGTGCCGGAACAACAGGACTTCGTATTTACGAGCGTCTTGAAAAAAGAAATGATATTGAAATCTTAACTTTATCGGAAGAATTGCGAAAGAACACAGAGGCCCGTGCAGAAGCACTAAATTCTTGCGATATTGCTTTTTTTTGCTTGCCAGATCAAGCTGCAATAGAGGCAGTAGGCTTGTTAAAAAATGAAAAAACTGCTATAATAGATACTTCCACGGCTCACAGAACTGCTGACGGCTGGATATACGGCTTTCCGGAGCTTACAGGTCAGAGAGAAAAAATCAAAGCCTCAAAAAGAATTGCTAATCCCGGCTGTCATGCAAGCGGTTTTATTTCGCTCGTGGCACCGCTTACGGAAAACGGAATTATAAATAAAGATGCGAAACTGACGGCATTTTCATTGACCGGTTATTCGGGCGGCGGCAAAAAAATGATAGCCGATTACGAGTCGGACTCACGCAGTAATTTGCTAGATGCACCAAGACAGTACGGACTTACTCAAAAGCATAAACATTTACCCGAAATGGTAAAGCTTTGCGGACTTGAGAACGAACCTGTGTTTTGTCCTGTCGTGGATTCCTATTACTCGGGTATGGAGGTAACAGTTCCGCTGTTTAAATCTGACTTGAACGGTAATGTTGAAGATATTAAAGAAGTGTTTAAAAACTATTATAAAAACGGTCTTGTGAAATATGTTGAGAATGCAGACGGGAACGGCTTTATTTCAGCTTGTGAATTGAGCGGTAAAGACAGTATGGAAATTTCAGTCTTTGGTAATGATGACAGAATTTTGCTTGTCTCGCGCTTTGACAATCTGGGCAAAGGCGCTTCAGGTGCGGCAATTCAGAATATGAACATTTTACTCGGCATTGACGAAAAAACAGGACTTGACATATAGGAGAATATTATGAAAATTATTAAAGGCGGAGTGTGCGCGGCAAAGGGCTTCAAAGCAACAGGCGTTCACTGCGGAATAAGAAACAACAAATCAAAAAAGGACTTGTCACTGATTGTAAGTGAAACACTTGCAACTGCTTGCGCTGTATATACAACAAATCTTGTGAAAGGCGCACCGCTTATCGTGACAAAGAATCACATTGCAAACGGTAAGGCGCAGGCTGTTATATGCAACAGCGGTAACGCAAACACCTGCAATGCAGACGGCATTGAAATTGCAGAAAAAATGAGCGAGCTTTGTGCAGATGCGCTTTCTGTTGCGCCAAGTGACATTGTGGTGGCTTCAACAGGTGTAATCGGTCAGCCTCTTAATATTGAACCTATCGCAAACGGTATTCCCGAGCTTGTAAAAAATCTCTCGGCTAACGGAAGTGATGCTGCGGCAGAAGGCATTATGACTACTGATACCGTGAAAAAAGATATTGCAGTTGAATTTACAGTCGGAGGCAAAATCTGTAAAATCGGCGGCATTGCAAAAGGCAGCGGTATGATTCATCCGAATATGGCTACAATGCTTGTATTTATTACAACAGATGCGGCGATTTCTCAGGAAATGCTTCAAAAAGCGCTTTCTTCGGATATTAAAAATACATTTAATATGGTTAGCGTTGACGGCGATACATCAACAAATGATATGGTAACTGTTCTTGCAAACGGAATGGCAGGAAACAAAGAAATAACCGAAGACGGCGAAGATTTTAATGAATTTATGAAAGCTCTTAATACAGTCACCGTTTCGCTTTGCAGAATGATTGCAGGCGACGGCGAGGGAGCGACAAAATTGCTCGAATGTAAAGTAAGCGGAGCAAAGGATATTCTTACTGCAAAAACGGTAGCAAAGAGCGTTATTTGTTCATCACTTTTAAAAGCCGCAATGTTCGGTGCCGACGCAAATTGGGGCAGAGTGCTCTGTGCAATCGGTTACAGCGGTGCGGATGTCGATGTTAACAAAATCGATGTTTCATTCAAAAGTAATAAAGGTGAAATATGCGTATGTATAAACGGTGCGGGAATTGAATTTTCAGAAGACAAAGCAAAAGAAATCTTGCTTGAAAAAGAAATTGAAATTCTTATAGATTTAAAAGACGGTGACGCCTGTTCAACTGCTTGGGGCTGTGATTTAACATACGAATATGTAAAAATCAACGGTGACTACCGTACCTGATTGGAGAGAATTATGAAGAATGGATTTTCAAATATGGAGCGCGCCGAGGTTTTAACTCAGGCACTTCCTTATATAAAACGATATACGGGTAAAACCGTGGTAATTAAATACGGCGGAAACGCAATGATTAACGAAACTCTGAAACAGCAGGTTATGGAAGATATAGTTCTGTTGTGGCTTATCGGGGTAAAAGTAGTGCTTGTTCACGGCGGAGGACCCGAAATCAATGATTTAATGGGAAGGCTCGGCAAGAAAGCAGAGTTTGTTGACGGTCTGAGGGTAACTGACAAAGAGACCGTTGATATTGTTCAGATGGTGCTTGCCGGAAAGGTTAATAAAACCCTTGTCAACTTGCTTGAAATGAAAGGCGGCAAGGCTATCGGTCTGTCAGGAATGGACGGCAGACTTATTGAAGCAAGAATAAAAGATGAAAGACTTGGATTCGTTGGTGAAATCACAAAAATTCACATTAAGCCGGTTGAAGACTTGCTTGAAAACGGATATATCCCGGTAATCTCAACAGTCGGTTGTGACAAGCAGGGAAACACATACAATATAAACGGTGACACTGCGGCAGCACAGGTTGCAGGTGCACTCGGAGCTGAAAGACTTATTATGATGACCGATATTGCAGGCATTCTTCGTGATAAGGACGATCCGGATTCTCTTATTCCCGAAATCACTATCAACGAAGCTGAAAGGCTTTATGATGAAGGTATAATTTCGGGCGGCATGATACCTAAGGTTGACTGCTGTATAGAAGCAATCAACAACGGAGTCAAAAATGTTATCATTATGGACGGTACGGTACCTCATTCAATTCTGATGGAATTGCTTACCGATGAGGGTGCCGGTACTATGGTTACAGGAGTTAAGAAATGAGCATACAGCAAACAGATAAACAGTATGTTGCAAATACATACAATCGCTTTCCCGTTGAAATTGTTTCGGGCAAAGGCTCAGTTGTTAAAGATATTAACGGCAAAGAATATATTGATATGGGTTCGGGCATAGGCGTAACTTCATTCGGCATCTGCGACGAAATTTGGCAAAAGGCAGTAACAGAGCAGATTTCAAAGGTTCAGCATATGTCAAACCTTTATTACACACAACCTTGCGCTTTGCTTGCAAAAATGCTTTGTGAGAAAACAGGAATGAAAAAAGTTTTCTTTTCAAATTCAGGCACGGAATCAAATGAATGTGCCATAAAGATTGCAAGAAAATATGCACAGGACAAAAAGGGTAAGGAATATTCAATAATAGTAACTCTTAAGAACAGCTTTCACGGAAGAACATTGACAACCTTGGCGGCAACAGGACAAGAGCATTATCACGAATTATTCACGCCTTTAACTCCGGGGTTTGTTCACGCAGAAGCAAATAATTTTGAAGAATTAAAGGCTGTATGCGAAGAGAATAAGACGGCAGGAATAATGCTTGAATGTATTCAGGGCGAGGGCGGTGTTGTCCCGCTTAATGCAGAATTTATAAAAGCCGTTTACGAATACACAAAAGAAAATGATATTGTTTTAATTATTGATGAAGTTCAGACGGGCAACGGCAGAACAGGTAAGCTTTACGCTTATATGAACTATGATATTCAGCCCGATGTCGTTACAACTGCAAAGGGACTCGCAGGCGGTTTACCGCTCGGAGCAACCTTGCTTTCGGAAAAGGTTGAGAATGTTCTCGGCTTCGGTGACCACGGCTCAACATTCGGCGGAAATCCCGTAAGCTGTGCGGCCGCATTGAGCATTTTAGAAAGAATTGATGATGCTCTATTGTCTGAAGTTAATGCCAAAAGCGAATACATATTTAATGAATTCAAAAACGCTGAAGGTGTTGAAAGCGTCAGCGGTATGGGATTAATGGTGGGCATCAAGACCGTAAAACCCGCAGGCGAAATCGTTAAGGCTTGTATTGAAAACGGTGTTCTTTGTCTTACGGCAAAGGATAAAGTCCGTCTGTTGCCTGCGCTTAACATTCCCGAAAGTGATTTGAAAAAGGCTATTGAGATAATCAAACAGGCTTTGAAATAAGAGGAGAAAAAAATGAATTTAAAAGGCAGAAATTTCTTAAAACTACTTGATTATACACCCGAAGAAATCGGTTATTTAATTGATCTTGCGGCTGATTTGAAGCAGAAGAAAAAACAGGGCACGGCACACAGAATGTGCGAGGGCAAAAATGTTGCATTGATTTTTGAAAAAACAAGCACAAGAACCCGTTGCGCATTTGAGGTTGCCGCTGCTGATCTCGGTATGCATCCCGTATATCTTGACCCGAAAGGCTCACAGATAGGAAAAAAGGAGAGTATTCCCGACACAGCAAGAGTTTTAGGCAGAATGTTTGACGGCATTGAATACCGCGGATTCGGTCAGGAAATAGTTGAAGAATTAGCTGAATATGCAGGCGTACCTGTGTGGAACGGCCTTACAAATGAATTTCATCCCACTCAGATTTTAGCGGATTTCCTTACCGTTAAAGAGCATTTCGGTCATCTTGAGGGCATTAAGTTCGTATATATGGGCGATGCAAGATACAATATGGGCAATTCTCTTATGGTCGGTTGTGCAAAAATGGGTATGCATTTCGTAGCTTGCGCACCCAAAAAGTATTTCCCCGATGAAAAGCTTATTGAAGAATGTCAGAATATCGCGAAAGATACAGGTGCTGTTCTTGAATTTATTGAAGATCCGATATCGGCAACAAAAGGCGCTGATGTTATTTATACAGATGTATGGGTTTCAATGGGCGAACCCGATGAGGTTTGGGAAGAGCGAATAAACGACCTTATGAAATATCAGGTTAACAGACAGCTTATGGAAAATGCAGGTGCACAGTGTCGCTTTATGCACTGCTTACCGGCTTTCCACGACCTTAAAACAACGGTTGGTAAGGAAATTTACGATAAATTCGGACTTACTTGTATGGAGGTTACAGATGAGGTGTTCGAAAGCGAACAGTCAATAGTATTTGATGAGGCTGAAAACCGTATGCATACAATTAAAGCTGTTATGGCGGCAACACTTAAATAAATCCCGAATTTTTTATTTCTTTGTTGACAAGGTATGCGCGCTGTGATAAAATATTTAAAATGAAATCTTTAAGGCGATACTGTGATATCGACAAGGTAGAATGTAATATAAAGTGTGGTTCATGTACCATGCTGTTAGTTTGCTGTAAAGTCTTGTTGATTTCAACAAGACTTATTTTTTAAAGGAGCGAGTAAAGTGGCAGAAAAAAGCAAGTTGACAATCTTCAAAACAGAAGCTTATCCGTCATTTTCACCCTGTGTTAACACGGAGCAGTTACCCGTTTCTGATTTTTCGGAATATATTGTTTTTCCCGGCTTTTGCGATGTGCATGTGCATTTTCGTCAGCCGGGTTTTTCTTATAAAGAAACAATAAAATCAGGCAGTATGGCTGCTGCCCACGGCGGCTACACAGCAGTATGCACAATGCCTAATCTGAATCCTGTTCCCGACAGCGTTGAACACTTGAAAGAACAGCTTGACATAATCAAAGATGATGCGGTAATCAATGTTTTGCCTTACGGTGCAATTACCGTAGGTCAATCGGGCGAAAAAATCTCCGATTTGGAAGGTATGGCAAAAAGCGTTATTGCTTTTTCCGATGACGGTAAGGGCGTGCAGAGTGAAGATATGATGCGTGAAGCTATGCTTCGTGCAAAAGCTTTGGGAAAAATGATTGTTGCTCATTGTGAAGACAATTCATTACTCTACGGCGGTTACATTCACGACGGCGCATATGCAAAAGAGCACGGGCACAGAGGTATTTGCTCCGAAAGCGAATGGAAACCTATCGAACGCGACCTCAGATTAGCAAAGGAAACAGGCTGTGCTTATCATATATGCCATATCTCATGCAAAGAGAGTGTAGAGCTTATCAGAAAAGCAAAGGCAGAGGGAGTAAATGTAAGCTGTGAAACAGCTCCGCATTATCTTATTCTGACCGATGAGGATTTACAGGAGGACGGCAGATTTAAAATGAATCCGCCTATTCGTTCAAAAGAGGACAGACAAGCTCTTATAGAAGGAATAAAAGACGGTACTGTTGATATGATAGCAACCGATCACGCTCCGCACAGCGCCGAAGAAAAAGCAAAAGGACTTGAAAAAAGTGCATTCGGAATAGTCGGAATAGAGTCGGCATTCCAACTTGTATATACACACCTTGTAAAGAAAAATATAATAACACTTGAAAAAGCAATAGAACTTTTTGCGGTAAATCCGCGAAAGAGATTTAATATGCCGCTTAATGACGATTACACAGTATGGTCACTTGATGAAAAAACAGTAATAAAAGCTGAAGAATTTTTGTCACAGGGTAAAGCGACGCCGTTTGAAAATACAGAGGTTTACGGAAAATGCTTACTGACGGTTTGCGGCGGAAAAACAGTTTATAAATATCTTTAATATATATTGGAGGAAAGAATAATGGCTAAAAGAACAGATGTTAAGAAAGTATTGATTATCGGATCAGGCCCAATAGTTATCGGTCAGGCTGCTGAGTTTGACTATGCAGGTACTCAGGCCTGTCTTGCACTTAAAGAAGAAGGATATGAGGTAATTCTTTGCAACTCGAATCCGGCAACAATTATGACAGATACAACCATTGCCGATAAAGTATATATGGAACCGTTGACTCTTGAATACATTGCAAAAATTCTTCGTTATGAACGCCCCGACGCAATCGTACCGGGCATAGGAGGTCAGACAGGTCTTAACCTTGCGATGCAGCTTGAAAAGAAAGGTATTCTTAAAGAATGCGGTACTAAACTTCTCGGTACATCGAGCGAAAGCATTGAGAGAGCAGAGGACAGAGAGCTCTTTAAAGAAATGTGCGAGTCAATCGGTGAACCCGTTATTCCGTCACAAATAACATACAGCCTTGACGAAGCAAAGCAGGCAGCTGAAAAAATCGGTTATCCGGTTGTTTTGCGTCCTGCATTTACCCTCGGCGGTACAGGCGGCGGCTTTGCTAACAACGAAGATGAGCTTGTCGAAATCGGTATGAACGCATTTAAGCTTTCACCCGTTCATCAGGTGCTTATTGAGAAAAGCGTTAAGGGCTATAAAGAAATTGAATTTGAAGTTATGCGTGACTCAAATGATCACGCTATCACAATTTGCGGTATGGAAAACATTGACCCTGTCGGTGTTCATACGGGCGACTCAATAGTTGTTGCTCCGATACTTTCACTTAATGAACATGACCTTAAAATGCTTAACGACAGCGCTATTAAGATAATTCGCGAACTCAAAATTGAGGGCGGCTGCAATGTTCAGTTTGCACTCAATCCGAATTCAAGCGAATATTTCCTTATCGAAGTAAACCCGAGAGTATCACGCTCATCAGCACTTGCATCAAAGGCAAGCGGTTATCCTATTGCAAGAGTAACTGCAAAAATTGCTATGGGTATGGCTCTTGAAGAAATTCCTGTTGCAGGAGGCACGGCAGCTATTGAACCGAGTCTTGATTATATCGTTGCAAAGTTCCCGCGTTTTCCGTTTGACAAATTTGCCGATGCACCGAATACACTCGGTACACAGATGAAGGCGACAGGAGAGGTTATGGGTATAGGCTCAACTCTTGAAGAGTGTATGCTGAAATCAGTTCGTTCTCTTGAAACAGGCGTTTGCCATTTCCACCTTGCAAAGTTTGACAGCTACACAGACGCTGAGCTTCTTGAATATGTCAAGGAATTTAAAGATGATAATGTGTATGCAATATTTGAGCTTATCCGCCGCGGTACAAGCATCGAAAAGCTTCATGAGGTAACAATGATTACAGAGCTTTTCCTTGAAGCATACAAGAGAATTGTTGATACGGAAGAAAAAATTAAGGCAAATGTTAATTCTCTTGAAGTCCTTAAGGAAGCAAAAATTCTCGGATTTTCAGACAAATACATTTCAAGTATCTGGAATGTAAAAGAAACAGAAATTTATAATATGAGAAAAGCAAACGGTATTACACCTGTATTCAGAATGGTTGACACTCTGCACACGGGCAAATATATTGCTTATCTTTACTCATCATATACCGGTAAAAACGAATCAAGACTTACAGATAAAAAGAAGATTGTTGTTCTCGGCGCAGGTCCTATCCGTATCGGTCAGGGCGTAGAATTTGACTATTCAACGGTTCATTCCGTTCAGACTATCAAACGCGCAGGATATGAAGCAATAATCATCAATAACAATCCCGAAACGGTTTCAACCGATTACACAACGGCAGACAAGCTTTATTTTGAACCGCTGACACCTGAAGATGTTATGGCTATCATCGACTTTGAGCAGCCCGAAGGCGTTATCGCTTCTCTCGGCGGTCAGACAGCTATCAACCTTGCTCAGCCTCTTATGGACAGAGGTGTTAAAATAATCGGTACAGATTGTGAAGCTATTGAAAAAGCGGAAAACCGTGACAGCTTTGAAAAGATTCTTAAAGACCTCAATATTCCTCAGCCGACAGGACAGGCAGTTACAAATATTGAAGACGGTCTTAAGGCTGCAAACAGAATCGGTTATCCTGTGCTTGTACGCCCGTCATTCGTTCTCGGCGGCAGAGCAATGCAGATTGTTTCAAAGGATGAGCATTTAAAGCATTACCTTAAAACAGCCGTTGAAATTGACGAGGATAAGCCTGTTCTTGTTGATAAATACATTCAGGGTAAGGAAGTTGAAGTTGACGCTATCTGCGACGGCAGAGATGTATTCGTACCGGGCATTATGGAGCTTGTTGAAAGAACAGGTGTCCACTCAGGCGACTCAATCAGCGTTTATCCGACATTCTCAATTTCTGATAAAGTTAAAGGAATCATTTTACAGTATGCTAAAAAATTAGGACTTGGCATAGGTATCATAGGTCTTTACAACATTCAGTTTATCGTTGACCCTCAAGACAATGTTTATATTATCGAAGTAAATCCGCGTTCTTCAAGAACAGTTCCGTTCCTTTCAAAAGCTACCGGATATTCGCTTGCTGATATTGCAACAGAGGTTATCCTCGGCAAGAGTCTTAAAGAACAGGGTATATTTGACCTTTATCCGCAGGAAAAGAAGCGTCACTATGTAAAGGTTCCCGTATTCTCATTCAATAAGATTAAGGGCCTTGACGCATATCTTTCACCTGAAATGAAATCCACAGGCGAAGCTATCGGCTACGATAACAAGCTTCACCGTGCAATGTTTAAAGCACTTACGGCTTCGGGAATGAATCTTCAGAATTACGGTACTGTACTTGTTACACTTGCCGACGAAGACAAAGAAGAGGCAATTCCGCTTATCAGAAGATTCTACAATATGGGCTTCAATATTGAAGCAACGAGCGGTACAGCAGCTGTTCTTAAGGAAAACGGTATTCGTACAAGAGTACGCGGTA
>CAMFTS010000001.1 GCA_945988915.1 uncultured Clostridia bacterium | reverse complement strand
GTAATCGTCATACTTCGGAACGGGGCCGTATGTAACGAAAGTTCTGTCTTCGGGGATAATCATAGCAGAAGTGATATTGAGTGGCAAACTGCCCTTTCCTGTGTAAAGGTTAATAACTTCACAGCCCGCTTTGCTGTATTCTTCACGGCAGAAGCGTGAAAACATATCTTCGCCGAGCCAGGTTGATACTTTAACGGGGATACCGAGTCTTGAAATGTTAATCATTGTGCCCGGCACACCGCCGCCGAGCTTTAATTCAAAGCCCTCGGAGTATAATTCCTCTCCCATTTCGGGAAGACGGGGAAGCCCTGCATATAAAATATCCGTATTTGTTTTTCCGCTGCCTGCAATAAATGACATGGTATTCTCCTTTATTTTACATCTTTTGCTGTTCGTTTGTATCTTTTCATATGTGCTGTTATTATTCTTTGCAGAAAAGCTTTGTCAAAAGGTCTTGTGCGTCCGTAACCGAAAAACCTCCGGGCGTGTTTTCAAAATTCTTTATATTGTGCCAATTCTCACAGTAGGCAAAAATCTGCTGTTTTGTCATTTTCACATTTTCGGTATCAATAAGTGAGAAGATTACCTTTTCAAACTCCGGATAGCTTGCGCCTATTTCCGAAAGGAATTCCATAGCGAGCTCGTTCTTGAATTGCAAGGCTCTGTGAACAAATTCCGGTAAAAAAGCAGCACAGGCAAATCCGTGCGGAATATTGTAATCTTCCGTTAAGGTGTAGCCGAGAGTGTGAGGGAAACAGGTGCCCGTTGCATTGAGAGCCATTCCCGCATAAAGTGAGGAATAATAAAGGGTATCTCTCATTTTGTCGGTCGGCAGTGCTTCGTTTGTGCAGAAAAATTTCAAACATTCCCAAATCGGCTTGATTGCACGCCATGCATAATTGGTCGAGTTGAAATCCGCCTTGTTTGAAAAAAGACTTTCAACTGCGTGTGAAAATGCGTCTATTGCGGTTGAAACCGTGAAAGAATACGGCACGGAATAGGTATAAGTCGGGTCTGCAAACGCAACTTTTGCATAATAGCTTTCACCGCTTACGCTCTTTTTCTTTCCGCTTTCCCTCGTGAGAACGGAAACGCCCGTAACTTCACTTCCTGTACCCGCTGTTGTGCCGACAAGAATTACGGGAAGAGGCGTTGATATTTTCTTTTTGTATATATCTTCCGGGGCAAGGCTTTCATCTGCTGCGTAAACCGCAACTGCTTTTGATGCGTCAAGCTGACTTCCGCCGCCGATGCCGATAATGAAATCTGCAGAAAAATCCCTTGCCTGTTTGCCTGCTCTGTGACAATCGACCGTCTTGGGATTTTGTGTTATGAAATCGCAGATTTCAAATGCAATTCCGTTTTTGTTCAGCGCCGAAACTATGTCGTCAAGTGCACAGCTCTTCTTCGCGGAGGATTTGCCGCAGACTATCAGACATTTTTCACCGTATTTTTTAAATTCGTCCGTATGTTTTGAAATTATATCGTTTCCGCCGATAACTCTGACGGGCATAAAGAAGTTAAAGCTCATAATTTCACCTCAGAATCATTTTATCACAAAAGGATATGACAATACAACAAAATATTGTTAAATAATAAACAATTCTTGAAGATAATATAAGCATATAGTATAATTATAATATATTGTAGGAAAGTGGGGTTTTTCGTCTTGAAAAGCAGAAAAATATTGACGGCTTTGGTTGTCGTTTCAGCAATAATATGTCTTTTTTGCTCCTGCTCTGCAAACAGGACGGAGAATACGCAAAACACTTCTGTAATTATGGGAAGCGTGGTTACCGTTCAGCCTTATTATAAAGACGGTAAATCAAGCGATAAACTCAAAAAGGAAATAATTGAAGAAATTAAAAGAGTCGATCTTATTATTTCAAAGAACAATACGGAATCCGAGCTTTACGGAATAAATCAGAATTCAGGAAAAGAGAATAAAATCAGCAAAGAACTTTTTGATTATATCTGGGATACAACGGATATTTATTCGCTTTCAGGCAATAAGTTGTCCGTCACTTCGGGCGCTTTGACTGAGCTTTGGGGAATAGATACCGAGGAATTCAGATTGCCTGATGACAGCGAAATAAAAAAGGCGATTCCGCTTTGTCTTGACAGCAATATAAGAGTTACTGAAAACGACCTTAAAATTTCCATAGGCGTTCAGGAAGGTCAGATATTTAATTTAGGCTCTGTCGGAAAAGGTATTGCTTGCGACAAGGCGGTTGAAATAATTGCTTCAGAGGAACAGTGCGAGGGAGCTGTCGTTTCTGTCGGCGGAAGCGTTGCGGTTTACGGTACACACGACGGCAAGGATATCTGGACAGTAGGTATTCGCGACCCCTACGGCTCGGCAAGTGATATTTTTGCCAAGCTGAATGTTAAGAACTGCTTTATTTCCACCTCGGGCAATTACGAAAAGAAATTCATAATAGACGGCAAGACCTATCATCATATTCTTGATTTGGAAACCGGATATCCCGTAGAGAATGATTTAGCTGCAGTTACAGTTGTTGCTTCTTCGGGGCTTGAAAGCGATGCTTTTTCAACTATGTGCTATGTCTTAGGCGAAGAAGAATCAAGAAAACTTCTTGAAATGTATGAAGCAGAAGCGGTTTTCATATATTCTGATAAGACGGTCAGTGTTACTGACGGATTGAAAGAGTCGCTTGAAATCATTAACGATGATTACAGTTTGAAATAATTATGAAAAGAAAACTGATTACAAAAAAGGACTTTATACTTATTGTTGTGCTTGCATTAGTTTCGGTTTCGCTTTTGGTATTTAATTCCTTTTATAAAAAAGACGGGGAAACGGCTGTTATCTCTGTTGACGGAAAAACGGTAAAGGTATTGGATTTATCCAAGATTGATAAAAAAGCAGAAATTGAACTTGAAAACGGTGTGGTTATCACGGCTGAAAACGGAACGGTTTGCTTCACCGAAAGCGATTGCAGGGACAAGGTGTGCATAGGCACAGGCAAAATTTCAAAAGCGGGCGATACTGCTGTCTGCGTCCCGAACAAAACGGTTATTACAGTCATCGGAGAGTCTGACAGCTTTGATACGGTTACTTATTGATATGAAAAAATCCACATTTAAAATTTCATTATTCGGAATGCTATCTGCCGTTGCGTTGGTGCTTTCCTTTTTGGAAAGTCTGATTCCCACAGCTGCTTTTATGCCGCCGGGAGCAAAAGCAGGCTTCTCAAATATAGCAACTATGTTTGCGGCTTCTTCTATGGGCCTTATTCCCGCATTGGCAATAACCGTTATAAAAGCTTTGTTCGCAGGTGTGACAAGAGGTGCTTCGGCATTCTTTATGAGCTTTGCCGGAGGCGTACTCAGCACACTGACTATGTTCATTTTATTTAAGTTTACAAAAAATTCAGGATATATGCTCATAGGCGTTTTATCAGCCGTAATGCACAATATCGGGCAGCTCGTTGTTGCGGCATTTATAGTCGGTAATAAAGCCGTTATAGGTTATGCGCCTATTCTGTTGATTGCAGGTATTATAACCGGTGCAATTACCGGTTCAATATTCAGAGCTGTAATTCCTGCATTACTGAAAGTTGAAAATATTCTCATTCAAAAAGGGGGAAAATAAATGCACTCATCTGAATTGATAAAACCTGTAAAGCAGGTCAGAGGCGGCGTTAAGGTTTCGCACAGCAAGAATACAAAAGATATGCCTGTAAAAAGAATCCATGCACCCGAAACCGTAACCTTGCCGATGAGTCAGCATATCGGAGCGCCGTGTACTCCGACTGTTAAGGTTGGTGATACGGTTAAGGTAGGACAGGTGATAGGTGACAGCGACAAATATGTTTCAGCACCTATTCACGCATCCGTTTCGGGTAAGGTCTCTGCCATTAAAGAAATCAGAACTGCAACAGGTAATGTTTCACAGGCGGTTATTATTGAGAATGACGGTGAAATGTCCGAATTTGAAGAACTCAAGCCACCGAAGGTTGAAACGAGAGAAGACCTGATTAAAGCGGTTAGGGAATCAGGACTTGTAGGCTTAGGCGGAGCAGGCTTCCCGACGCATGTTAAACTTAATTTCAAACCGGATTCAGGTGTTGATACACTTATTATAAATGCCGCTGAATGTGAGCCTTATATCACGGTTGACTACCGTGAATGTATAGAAAACAGCGAAAATATATTTGACGGTGTTCATTGGATAAAAAATATTCTCGGCTTTAAAAAGGTAGTTCTTGCAGTTGAAGACAACAAGCCTGAAGCTATTAAGATATTTGACCATATAGCGTCAACTGATGATGACAGAGATGAAATTAAGGTTATGCCTTTAAAATCAAAATATCCGCAGGGCGCAGAAAAAATGATGGTTCTTTCCGCAACGGGAAGAAAGGTTCCGCCCGGAAAGCTTCCTGCAGATGTCGGATGCGTAGTTATGAATGTTGCGTCTGCCGCATTTGTCGCACGGTATATGAAAACAGGTAAGCCTCTTGTCAGCCGCTCAATGACTGTTGACGGAAAAGCAATTATGAATCCGCAGAATATCCGTGTTCCCGTCGGAACTGAAATTGAATACATATTACAACAGTGCGGCGGATACAGGGAAGACCCTGTTAAGATTATTACAGGCGGTCCTATGATGGGCGCATCAATTGTTGATACTCATCATCCGATTCTGAAGAGTAACAACGCTATTCTTGTTCTCGGCAAGAAAGATATTGCAATAAAAAAAGAAACGGATTGTATTCGCTGCGGAAGATGTGCAGTTGTTTGCCCTATGGCACTTGTTCCTACGCTAATCGAACGCCACGCAAGAGCAAAGGATACAGACCATCTTAAACTTGCGGGTACAATGGTTTGTATGGAATGCGGTTCCTGTGCATATTCCTGTCCTGCAGGAAGACCGCTTGTTCAGTATATGAGAAATGCGAAAGCAGTGTTAAGGGAGGCACAAAGTAAATGAGTGAAGAAAATAAAATCTTAACCGTCAGTGCCTCACCGCACAGACGAACAGAAGACACAACAGGCGGAATAATGATTGATGTCATTATTGCTTTAATGCCGGCACTTGTCCTTTCGGTTGTACTTTTCGGATTCCGTTCATTGTTGGTTGTGGCAACAAGTGTTATTGCCTGTGTTGTACTTGAATACATTTGCCGTAAGGTAATGAAAAGAAATAATACTCTCGGCGATTTTTCAGCCGTTGTTACAGGCATACTTTTAGCATTTAATCTTCCCTCTACCATGCCGTTATGGATGGTTGTTATCGGTGACGCGGTTGCAATAGTTGTTGTTAAGCAGTTTTTCGGCGGTATAGGTCAAAACTTTGTAAATCCTGCTTTAGTCGGCAGAATTGTTCTTATGACCTCATTCCCGACTTATACAAACAGCTTCGTTCAGCCTTTTGCGTGGAGAATGCCGAATGTTGATGCGGTTACAAGCGCAACGCCTCTGGCACAGTTCGCGGGAAGCTATACGCCTGACGGTGTTGTTTCTGCGATGAACAGCTCGGAAATGCCCACTCTTGCACAAATGTTTTTCGGTATTTGCGGCGGCTGTTTAGGTGAAACCTGTGCCGCAGCGCTTATACTCGGAGGTATTTATCTTTGTATAAGAAAGGTTATTTCTCCGAGAATTCCTCTTTATTACATAGGAACGGTCGCTTTAATTATGCTTATTGCAGGCAAAGGTAACCTGCAGTTCGTTGCATATCAGCTCCTTTCAGGCGGTTTAATGCTCGGTGCTGTATTTATGGCAACCGACTATACGACTTCACCTATCAAGACAAAAGGCAAAATCGTTTTTGCAATCGGCTGCGGTATCCTTACTTCGCTTATAAGAATTTTCGGTTCACTTCCGGAGGGCGTATCCTTCTCTATTATTCTTATGAATATTCTTGTTCCTCACATAGAAACACTTACTACTCCGAAGCCTTTCGGCACGGTTAAAGAGAAAAAGCAGAAAGAGGAGGCGGCAAAATGAAAAATTCTAAAGTAAAAGAAATAGTTGTTCCCGCTGTATCCCTCTTTTTAATATGTGCTGCAGTTACAGCCTTGCTTGCTCTGACCAATCAGGTTACTGCTCCGAAAATTTCACAGCTTGCGGTTGAAACCGAAAACAGAACAAAAAATGAGGTACTTGCAGATGCAAAGTCATTTTCAGATGCAAAATCCGCTTCACTTGATGGTAGTGAATACACCTATTATGAAGGACTTGACGGTTCGGGAAAAATTATCGGATATGTGTTCTCTACCTCTGCAAAGGGTTACGGCGGAGATATAGATGTAATGGTAGGTATTGATTCAAACGGCGTAATAAAGGGCGTTTCTATTCTTTCAATAAGTGAAACGGCAGGCCTCGGAATGAACGCAAAGAATGATTCTTTCCTGAATCAGTACAACGGAAAATCCGGGGAGCTGAGCGTTATTAAAAACGGTACTCCCGCAGAAGATGAAATTCAGGCGCTTACAGGCGCTACAATTACCTCAAAGGCTATGACAAACGCAGTTAATATTGCGCAAAACCTTTACACTCAGGTAGGAGGTGAGAACGATGGCTAAACAGAAAACTTTAAGAGAAGAGTTTACAAAAGGTATCATAAAAGAAAATCCGGTTTTAAGACTCGTTCTCGGTACCTGTCCTACACTCGCAACCACAACCTCAATGGAAAGTGCAATCGGTATGGGCATTTCGGCGGCTATTGTTTTGGTATGCTCAAATATCGTTATTTCAGCACTTCGTAAGGTAATTCCGCAAAAGGTCAGAATTCCTTGCTATATCGTTGTTATTGCGGCGTTCGTTACAATAGTTCAGATGCTTGTCAAAGCATTCGTTCCGTCACTTGATGAGCAGTTAGGCGTTTATCTTCCGCTTATCGTTGTTAACTGTATTATCCTCGGCAGAGCCGAAGCATTTGCGGGAAAGAACAGCGTAGTTGCTTCCGCAGTTGACGGTCTTGGTATGGGTATAGGCTTTACGGTAGCACTTATTGTTATCAGTGCAGTTCGTGAATTGTTCGGAGCAGGCTCACTTTTAGGTCACGCTTTACTTCCTTTCCCCGCTATGACAATTTTTGTTCTGGCACCGGGCGGATTCTTCGTTTTCGGTCTTGTAATGGCTTGTGCCAACAAGCTTGCCGAAATGGGCGGAGGCAAAAAGGCAGAGCTTGGCGGATGCAAGGCCTGTCCAATGGCAGATACCTGTCAAAAGCTTGCAAAAGGCGACGCTTGCGAAAAAGAGGGAAAGGAGACTGTTGAATCATGAAAATATTCTTTTCTATTCTTTTAACCGCTATCCTTACCAATAACTACATTCTTTCAAAGTTTTTGGGAATTTGTCCTTTCCTCGGCGTTTCAAAGAAATTAAATACGGCGGTCGGTATGTCTGCGGCAGTTATATTTGTTATGATGCTTGCTTCGGCAGTTACATATCCGCTTAATACTTTCCTTGAAAATCACGATCTCGGATATTTGCAGACAATAGTATTTATTCTTGTTATTGCCGCTCTCGTTCAGCTTGTTGAAATTGTACTTAAAAAGTATATCCCTGCTCTTTATGCTTCTTTGGGAATATATCTTCCGCTTATCACAACAAACTGTGCGGTTCTCGGCGTTACAATCCTTAACATTGACAGCGGATATTCCTTTGCACACGCTATGATAAATTCTTTGGGTGCAGGTCTTGGCTTTATGGTCGCTATGGTAATGTTTGCGGGTGTTCGCTCAAGACTTGAATCCTGTCAGGTTCCGAAATTCCTGCAGGGACTTCCGATTACACTTATCGCGGCAAGTCTGACTTCTTTGTCTTTCCTCGGATTTACGGGACTTGTTGAGAATATGTTTGCATAAAGGAGGGCGGCAGATTATGAATCCTATTTTATTAGCAGTTATTCTTGTTGCCGCAATCGGTCTTGTTGCAGGCGTGGGACTCTCAATAGCATCGGTCGTTATGGCAGTTCCTAAGGATGAAACAGCAGAGAAAATCAGAGAATGTCTTCCCGGAGCAAACTGCGGTGCCTGTGGTTTTTCAGGCTGTGACGGATATGCGGCCGCTCTTTCTTCAGGTGAAGCAACACAGACAAATCTTTGCGCACCGGGCGGAAATGATGTTGCAAGTGAAATCGCTGCCGTTTTAGGCGTTGAAGCAGGTTCTATTGAACCTATGGCGGCTTTCGTTCACTGTAACGGCACACATACTAATTCAAAATACAAGCTTGACTATAAAGGCGTTATGAGCTGCCAAATGGCTGCTCAGCTTTTCGGCGGTCCTAAAGAGTGCGTTTACGGTTGTATCGGCTACGGCGACTGCTTGAATGTTTGTGACTTCGGCGCAATCAGTATTTGCGAGGGCGTAGCAAGAGTTGACCCTATGAAATGTGCGGCTTGCAAGAGATGTGTTAACACTTGCCCGAAGCATCTTATAGAATTGATACCGCTTCATAAGACAAAAGCGATTGTTACTTGTAAAAATCACAACAAGGGTGCATTTACAAGAAAAGAATGTTCTGCCGGCTGTATCGGCTGTATGAAATGCACTAAGGTTTGTGAATTTGAAGCTATCAAGGTTGAAAACAATACCGCTCATGTTGATTATGACAAATGCACAGGCTGCGGCAAATGTGCCGAAACATGTCCGATTAAAGCAATTCATATAGTGAATTTAGGTTAATACTGTAAAGAATAATAAGTAAGAAGGCTGATGCTGAAAAGCATCAGCCTTCTTTGTTAAATGCTGTTAGCAGCAAGGACCCATCTGACGTTCGCATCTGCAGCAATCGTTGTTATCTGCGCTGACCAAAAGGATGATGATAACGAGAACGATAAGGCAGTTATTGTTTGAGAAAAAATTCATCGTTGTGCCTCCCTTCTGAGTACTTCATTATCATCTTATGAGAACAAAAAAAATTTGTTAAAAGTGAATTAAAATATTTTTTTCTGAGTAAACTAATAATATGAAAAAAAGTATTAACGGAGGATTTTTAAATGAATAACTCAAATGAATATGACAACGGGCTTGAATATCCGCTTGAAATAAATGAGGACCCTTACGGCGAAAGAACGGTATATAATGTGGAAAAGGTAACATTTAAAAATAAAAGAAAAAACGAGAAAATTGAAGATATCAACTTGTTTGATGAGGAAAATGAATGGTTTTAATGCAAATTTGACCTTTTTTGACCTTTGACAAAATAATCAGGAAGACTATAATTGTAATTGTTAAAGGTCAAAGATAGTCAAAGTCAAAGAAGAGGCGAGAGAGAAAATATGAATTTAAGTAAAGAAATAGCTGATATGATAATAAAGATGCTTGACGACGGTGACAGCACAGCGGAAATCCGAAGAAACGATTTAGCGCAAAGAATCGGTTGTGTACCAAGTCAGATAAATTATGTTATAGCTTCGCGTTTTACGCCCGAACACGGCTACATTGTTGAAAGCCACAGAGGCGGCGGAGGTTATATCAGAATTACAAGAGCAAATTATGACCTTTCAACTCTTAAAATGCATCTTATAAATTCAATCGGCTCAAGGATAGATGAAAAGATATGCCGTGCAAATGTCGTCAACTTATATGACAGGGGACTTTTAAGTGACGAACAAGCAAAGCTTATTATCACGGCAACAGCAGATAAGAATTACAGAGATTTGCCTGAAGATGTGCGGGATATTTTCAGAGCTACAATGCTCAAGCAGATGCTTCTGGCAACAATGAACTGAAAAGGAGAGAAGAACTATGTTATGTCAAAACTGTCAGAAAAACGAAGCAACAACACATATTAAAAGAATTATTAACGGTGAAACCACTCAGTCGCATTTGTGCTCCGACTGTGCAAAGAGTCTGGGATACGATTCAGCTTTTTCGGATTTCGGATTTAATTTTTCCGATATGTTAAGCTCATTCTTTAATGACGCAACGGCTACCATGCTCGGAGGTCATACCTTGCGCTGTGAAAAGTGCGGAAGTACATTTAACGATATCGTAAGAAGCGGTAAAATCGGTTGTGCGGACTGTTACAGGACCTTTTATGATAAGCTTATGCCGTCGCTTGAAAGAATACACGGCAGAACGGTTCACGAAGGAAAAATTCCCAACGGTACTGAGCAACTGAAGACGGAAAACGAAATCAGTAAACTTCAGAATGAACTTGACGAAGCGGTAGCTGCTCAGAATTATGAAAAGGCTGCACAGCTTCGTGACAGAATTAAAGAGCTTGAAAGCGAGGGAAAAGTAAATGAGTAAGTGGTATTTAGGCGAAGGCGATCACAATGATATAGTTATTTCAACAAGAATAAGACTTGCGAGAAATATTGCGGATTATCCTTTCCCCGTAAGACTTGACAATAAATCCAAAATTGAGATTAACGAAAAAATCCGTGACGCGCTGAAGGATAAGGAAAAGCTTAATTATACAGAGCTGAAAACCCTGACAAGAGCAGAAGTGGTATCACTTGCGGAGCGTCATATTATCAGTCCTGAATTTGCATCAAACTCAGACGGCAGGGCGTTGCTTATGTCGGAAAATGAAGATATCAGCATAATGCTTTGCGAAGAGGATCATATTCGTTTACAGGTTATGAAATCAGGCCTCTCTTTAAATGAAGCATATGAATTGGCAAACAGAATCGACGAAGAGATAAACGAGAAGCTTGAATATGCATTCGATGAAAATTTAGGATATCTTACACAGTGTCCGACAAATTTGGGTACAGGAATGAGAGCGTCGGTAATGCTTCATCTTCCCGCGCTTACTCAAAAAGGACAAATGGGAACGCTTGCAACAACTGTATCAAAGCTTGGCTTAACCTTGAGAGGAGCATACGGAGAAGGCGGACTTGCTATGGGCGATCTTTATCAGCTGAGCAATCAAGTATCACTCGGCATATCCGAAAAGGCCGCTGTTGATAATCTCAAAACTATTACTTTGCAGCTTGCGGCACAGGAAAGAACGGCAAGAGAGGAAATGGCAAAAAATATTGTTACCGAAGATGCAGTTTTCAGAGCATACGGAATATTGAAATCGGCAAGAATATTGAGTACAAAAGAATTTATGAATCTAATCTCGAAGGTGCGGTTCGGCGCAGTTACGGGAATGATTAAAACTGACCTTAAGGTGATTAATGAACTTATGGTTTCAATGCAGCCTGCAACAATAAATGCTTTTGTCGGCAGAACACTGTCGGCAGACGAAAGAAATGTTGAAAGGGCAAAAATCGTAAGGGAAAAAATCTGAACATATCGGTACAGGTCAGTTTGGCTTGTACCGATTTTAAATTTAAGATAAGAAAGGACTGAGCGATATGTATAAATTCACAGGCTTTACAGATAAAGCAAACAGAGCTCTTAACAAAGCTATTGAGGTAGCTGAAAGATTGGGACATACTTACATCGGCAGTGAGCATTTGCTGTTAGGCTTACTCTATGACACTTCGACTGTTGCAGGATTAGTCCTGACATCAAAAAAGCTGAATTATTCAAATGCGGAGGAATATATCAGGCATACAATCGGGGTAGGTCTTCCGACACAGCTCGGTGCTGAAGATTTTACACCGAGAAGCAAGAGAATACTTGAAACGGCTCTTTCACTGTCGCAGGGTACAAATTTCGCCCTTGCAGGCACAGAACACATTTTACTTGCAATCGTAAGGGACAGCTCGTGTTATGCGGTTCAAATTCTTAATGCTTCGGGCATTTCACCTGAAAACTTAATAAGCGAAATATCTAAGAAGCTTATAAATTCTCCCGCCTCACACGGCAAGAATTCATCTTCCGACAAGCAGACTGAGGAAAATTCGCTTTCACAGTTTGCAAGAGATTTAACCGAGCTTGCAAGACAGGGAAAAATCGATCCCGTAATAGGACGGCAAGATGAAATCGATAGGGTAATTCAAATACTGAGCAGAAGAACAAAGAATAATCCTTGTCTTATCGGTGAGCCGGGCGTCGGCAAAACGGCTGTTGCAGAAGGACTGGCGCTGAAAATTGTTTCGGGCGAAGTGCCTGAAATGCTGAAAGGCAAAAAGATTTTCTCGCTCGATCTGACAAGTATGGTTGCAGGCACAAAATACCGTGGCGATTTCGAGGAAAGAATTAAAAAAGTTATTGAAGATGTAAGAAATTCAAATGACATAATTCTATTCATTGACGAGGTTCATACGCTTATCGGAACAGGCAGTGCAGAGGGTGCTGTCGATGCGGCAAATATTCTCAAACCGTCGCTTGCAAGAGGCGAATTGCAGGTTATCGGTGCTACTACTATTGATGAATACAGAAAGCACATCGAAAAAGACGCGGCTCTTGAAAGAAGATTTCAGCCTGTAACGGTAGGCGAACCCTCAAAGGAAGAAGCGGTTGAAATCCTTAAGGGTATTCGTGATAAATACGAGGCTCATCACAAGGTTAAGATTTCCGACGAAGCTATTGTGCAGGCAGTAGAGCTTTCGACAAGGTATATAGGCGACAGATTCTTGCCGGACAAGGCGATAGACCTTATAGATGAGGCCGCATCTCGTGTAAGGCTAAAAACCTTTACAACTCCTCCGGAGCTTAAAGAACTTGAAAAAAAGAAAAAGGAGCTTCGGGCAGGAAAACTGAGCGCAGTTAATTCGCAAGACTTTGAAGAAGCAGCAAGACTTCGTGATGAGGAGAGCGAAATCGAGAAAAAATATAACGAAGAAAAAGAAAAATGGCAGGCAAAGGCTGACAACGCTCACGGAGAGGTTACAGAAAAAGAAATTGCTGAAATTATTTCTTCCTGGACAGGTGTACCCGTAAAGCAGTTGACTCAGGACGAAAGCGAACGGCTGTTGAATATGGAAGAAATACTTCATTCAAGACTTGTGGGTCAGGACGAAGCTGTTAAGGCGGTTTCAAGAGCAATCAGGCGTTCAAGAACGGGGCTTAAAGACCCGAAAAAGCCGATAGGCTCATTCATATTCTGCGGACCGACCGGCGTAGGAAAAACCGAGCTATGCAAGGCTCTTGCCGAGGCACTTTTCGGCGACGAAAATGCAATGATAAGGCTCGATATGTCGGAATATATGGAAAAGTATTCAGTATCGCGCCTGGTAGGTTCTCCTCCCGGATATGTAGGTTATGACGAGGGCGGTCAGCTTACTGAAAAAATCAGGACAAAGCCATATTCGGTTGTGCTGTTTGATGAAATTGAAAAAGCGCATCCCGATATTTTTAATATGCTTTTACAGATTCTTGACGACGGCGTTCTGACCGATTCTCAGGGCAGAAAGGTCGATTTTAAAAACAGCGTAATTATTATGACCTCCAATGTCGGTGCAAAGCTGATTACACAAAATCAAAACGCATTCGGATTTGCCGATGCCGGCGAGGAACAAAAGAGAAGTGCAGAAATGATAAAAGAGGCTGTTAATAACGAGCTTAAGAATACTTTCCGTCCCGAATTCCTTAACAGAATCGATGATATAATTGTTTTCGACAGGCTTTCAATGGATGAGATAAAGCAGATTGCAAATAATCTGCTGAACAATCTTTCCAAGCGTACCGAAAAGCTCGGTATCAAAGTGGAATTTTCACTTAATGCAATTAAGAAAATTGCGGACGCAGGCTTTGATGAGATTTACGGAGCAAGACCGTTGAAGAGAGCAATTCAAAGTCAGATTGAAGATTTGCTTTCGGAAGAAATGCTCAGAGGAAACATCGAAAAAGGCAAGAATTATATCTGCAAGGTCAAGGATGATAAGTTCATTTTTGAAGAAATAGTCTAAATTTTTACAAAACAAAAGGCAGGGCGAAAACCCTGCCTTAATTTATGTGTTTTTTATATTTTTATCTGAAGTCAAAAAGCTTAGATGGTTGTATATTTAAAACATCACAAATAGAAAATACAACGTCAAGTGAAACTGCACATTCAGCTGTTTCAATTCTGCTCATATGAGTCCTACTAATATCAATTTGCTCTGCAAGTTGACTTTGAGACATTTTATTTAGCTTGCGATAGTACGCAATGTTTAAGCCGAGCTTTTTGTAATAATCTAATTGATCTTTTTTCATACCATCACCAAATAAATTATAACTTTATTTTTTAGTATATGCGACAACATTATATGTTGTTTATGTAACTTGACAAGCTACATATATAATGTTATAGTATATTAAAAATAAATTTATGGAGGTAATTATGAAAAGAATAATTGCAATTTTGCTTTGTGCATTGGTACTTATGTCTTGCCTTTGTGCTTGTGCAAAAAAAGAAACTGAAGAACCAACTACAACAACAGAGGTTCAAACTGAACCAACAACAGAGGCAACAACAGAGGCAACAACAGAGGCTGAACCAGAACATAAAATCGATTTAGAAGGCTTGAATGCCGTTGAAGCAAAGGACACATTTGATGTAAAGGTTGTTGAAAAGTCAATCGTTAAAGACGCTTTAACAGGTGGCGCTGTAATTGGTACGGGTGGAAGCGATGCAATTAAGATAGTTTTCAAAAACAGCACAGGTGGCACTATTTCAAAGGTCACAATTGGTGTTGTTGCTTATAAAGAAGACAACCTTGCATTAGCTCGCTTAGGCGGACTTGTAGGCGTTGGCGAAGGATTCGCAAAAGCTTATGTTACAGCTGATGATGAAAAATATAAAAATGGTGATAACGGTGAGGTTTATATCAGATGTGATTCTGAAAACTTTGACAATGTAAAGCTTATAATTGTTTCATATGTTGATGCTAATGGCAATGAAATTAAGAACCCAATTGTTGAAGAATGGGCTAAATCAATTGAGTATAAAGTTGAAAAGCCATTATACTAATTTATAATAGCAAATTTAGGGTTAAATAAAAAAATTAAGGCAAGGTGAAACCCTTGCTTTAATTCTGTGTTGGATCAACTATAGATAATAGAAATTATTATGCTTTAGGGGGATTTTTATGACAAAAAAATTAATATCACTTTTTTTGAGCCTTGTTATGATACTTGGCACAATGTCTTGCGCAATGATTAGTGCAAGTGCTAATCAATCTATGTATCAAAACTTTAATACAAATTACACCCTCACGGGTGATGGTGCGTCAGATATGGTTGCAATTGCAAGGGCACAAATAGGTAGACAGCAAAGTCAGTTTGGATACACAGAAGGATGGTGCGACAATTTTATTTCTGACTGTGCTATTCGTGCAGGACAAGCAAGTGCTGTACCACAGGGTGGAGATGTTAACGATTTCTTGAATAAGCTTATAAATGCGGGAGCTACATATGTTTCTTCTCCGCGAGCAGGCGATATTGTTATTTTCAAATCAGGTAGTAGCTGTACACATGCAGCACTTATGCAAGATAACTCAAATTGTATCAATGGTAATTTTTGGACATCGGGATATAGTCAAGTTGAAGTTTATCCATATTCTACAGTTGATAGTTATAATGGTTGGACACATGTTTTCGTAAGACCCAATTATAAAAAAACTACAACCGACACCCCATCTGTGACTTATACAAGCATTACAGAAGGTAAATACACTTTAAAAAATGTTCAAAATGGTCAGTATTTACATGTTGCTTATGGTAATGATGAAAACGGAACGATTATACATACTTCGGCAGATTTCTATGAAAATTCTGATGTTTATAATATTATCAAAGCCTCAAACGGATATAAGTTAAGACCACTTTGTAGTTCAAAAAGAGTTGTTAGTGCATGGGGTGGAGCACCAGGAGATGGTGCGGAAATAAAACTTTATGATGATTCCAATAATAATACTCAATGTTGGAAATTTGAAAAGGTCAGTAACGGATATGTTCTCCATTTGGCATATAATGAGAATTTAGTTTTGACACAGCAAAACGGAAAAGTATTTTTAAGCCAATATACGACAGATTCAACTTGGCAAAAATATCAAACATGGCAATTAGTTAGCTATAGTCAGCATACTCATTCTTATGGCTCTTGGGTTACACAAAAAGAGCCTACTTGCACAGAAACAGGCTTGAGATATAAGACTTGTTCTTGTGGCGACAAGATTACTGAAACAATCCCTGCGTTAGGTCATAGCTTTGGCTCTTGGATTGTTGAAAGAGAAGCTACATATTATTCAGAAGGATTAAAGATTCGTACATGCTCAAGATGTAGTACAACTGAGTCGCAGATAATTCCAATGATTGAATATGTTCCACAACCAGATGAGAATATTTCTAACGTTAGAATAGAACTTAGTGATAACTATCTTGGTATTGGCGACACATTCACAGCGTCAGTTTATGCACCTACTAATATTGGAGAAGCTGAAGTTAGCTTGAGCTTAGAAAGCAACTGCTTTGAGGGCATGTGGATTGACAATCAAAATGGTGGTTTGTTGAGCCGTGAAGAATATGGTGGCATTGTCACATATGAATATAAAGGTTGTATAAACCCAGTTGATGATGGTAGCAAGGAAACATTGTTGTTTACAATAACATTTAAAACAATACAGACAGGACCAATGTTGGCAAGCTGTTCTAACGCATATGATAGAGACGGAAATTCAATAGATATTTATTCTGACTATCAAATGTTGTTCGTTCCAGAATCTGATCCGGAAGAACCAATTGCAATTGAATTGGATAGAGATACTGTTAATGTTGGCGAAACTGTTAAGGCTTCAGTTATTATTTCAACAGGTTATACAGGATATGATTTGTTGTTGAACTATGATACAGATTGCTTTGAGCTTGTATCTGCTCAAGAAGAGAATTTAGGTTTTTGCTTCATACAGGCAATAAATGACGGGACAGCTGGTGAAATTAAGCTTGCCGGTGCTCGAACAAGGTTGACAAGTACAAAGGTATTGCTTACAGCTGAATTTAAAGTGTTAAAGGAAGGAACTCTTGAACTTGATTGTTTAGATCTTCTTGATGACGAGGATAATTCAATTGACGCTTCTTCTGCATATGCAAATGTATATGTAAATACAAATACAGATCCAGGACCAGATATTCAACCAACTGATAGCTTGGCTGGTGATGCTAATAATGATAATAAGATTTCAGTTGTTGACGCTAAGTGGGTTTTACAGAATTTAGCTTCACTTAGAGATTTTGACGACAATCAAAAAGCAATTGCTGATGTTAATGGTGACGGTAAGCTTTCAGTAGTTGACGCAAAATGGATTTTACAGGCAGTTGCTGGAATTAGAGAGCTTGGTGGTGGAGTTGCTCCACAGCCACAGCCTGAACCAGAGCCAGAACCACCAATTGTTGATGGTGATATCGTTATTGAAGCTTATAGAACGGAAATAAACAGTCCAGTTGAGCTTTCTGGAAAAAATGTAATTCGTTATCCTAAAATTAATGTATCAACATCAAATATTGAGGCGTTTAATCAGAAAATAGCTAATGATTTTGATGAGGTTTATCAATACTATATGTCTGATTATGCTAATAACAATTATAGCTTATACTATGATTATATTTTTTCTGAAACTGATGGCTATGTTTCAATTCAAGTATTAGCAGAAATAGTGTTAGCTGCTTCAGAAGATTTTTCCTATGCTGTTTTCCAGTATTATTACGATTTGAACAATGATTGTGAAATCGATTATGATACATATCTTTTGAAAGTCGGAAATGATGAGGAAAATGTGTTCGAAGCTGTTTGCAGTTATATTGAAGATGAATATGGTAGCAGTGTACTTGATTATGCTTACCCTGAATTCCTTGGAGCAATTTTCATTGACAATCAATTAAAAGTATTTGTTTCATATTATGAATATGATGAAGAATTTGGCTATTATGAAAGTGCTAAGAGCTTTGTTTTTGAAGACTATGATATATTAAATTCAGAGTATTTCTATGATTATTTTAGCTATTGCATTTAATGATTTTAATTATTCCTTAGTATACAATATTTTTTTAAGTTCAAAAAAGGCAGTTCATTTAATGAACTGCCTTTTTTCTTTATATTATTCACTTTTAAACGATACCGAGATATTCTTCAAGGCATTCGTTCTTATCTGCCATCTTTTTTGCGGCTTCTTCACCGACATATCTCCAATGCCACGGCTCATAGCTTACGCCTGTAATTTCGGTTTTATCTGCGGGATATCTCAAAACGAAGCCGTATTCGTGAGCATGGTCACAAAGCCATTGATACTCTTTTGTTTTTGCAAAATCTTCGCTTGCACTTACGATGTCAACAGCAAGTCCTGCATTGTGCTCCGAACAGCCGGCAGGTAAAACGCTTGTTTTAGCTTTCTTTTCCGCCTCTTCCTGAGATAAGCCTTGATTAACATAGAAATTTACCTTTCTGCTGTATGTCGATTTTTGCAGGGAATAGCTGTGATAACCTGAATACGGGGTTAAAATGCAATCGTCCTGCTTTGCCGCATTATACATTTCCTGATATTTTGCTACTATACGGGAATCAACTGTTATTGAGCTTCCTTCAATAATCGGCGACAGCGACGGAGTGTATTTATCGGGTAACGGATAATCGGCTCCGATAATCGAAAGAAACCAATATTCCTCGTCTGTCGGATCGATTATTTTTGCCATCCAGCGAGCAGTTGTTTCTTCTTCTTTTTCGTTGCTTTTATCGGTTTTATCTTCGGCTTGAGTTGAATCCTCGTTAAGCTGTGAAATCTCCTCCGGAGTCAGAATATCATTATTTGACGCCTCTGTTGTTGAATTCTCAACAGGAGGAATAATAACCTGTCTTTCGGGGATTTTCTCATAGATTAAAGCATACCCTAAAATTAAGGGAAGCATTATTACCGCAAGAGCAATAACAAGATATTTCTTCACTCCGAGAGAGTTGAACATTTTTTTTATATCGAATTTTTCGTTATTCTTTTTTGATTTTTTCGGCTTTCTTTCGACGGGCCTTTCCTGTATATTATTATCTCCCATAAAATATAACCTTTCATATTTATAACTATATTTTATGTTCTTTCTCGAAAATTGTCAAATCTTTTATTTTGCGGTTTAACCGATAAAGATATGTCGGTTGGGCGTGAACTTTCGTCAAATTTTTAACAGTATTTAACAAAACATTATCGACAATATTGAATTTTTGTGATAAAATAACTTGAATTAAATTTTTAGGAGTTGAATATATGAAAGCATATGAAAGCATACAGAATTATCCGTCAAGGTTAAGAGAGATGACAAACTATGCCGTTCGTGAAGTGAAGAAGGTTTGCACTCAGATAGGACCTCGTGAATCAGGCGAAGAAGGCGAGAGAAAAGCTCAGGATTATGTTGCCGAGTCAATGAAAAATGTTTGCGACAGCGTTGAAAAAGAAGAATTTGATGTTCATCCCAAGGCATTTATGGGTTGGGTTGTAATTGATGTCGTTTTACTTTTAATTTCAGTTATCGGTTTTATTCTTTGCAGATTTGATTTCCTCGGTGCTGCTGAAAGACCTGTAAGCATTTTATCACTTGTGCTTTCGGCAACAGCAGTTGTACTTATAATCGGCGAATTCCTTTTCTACAAAGAATTGCTTGACCCTCTTTTCCCAAAGAGAACAACCTACAATGTGGTTTGTACGAGAAAAGCTTCCGGTGAAACAAAAAAGAGAATTGTTTTTGCAGGTCATGTCGATTCTGCTTATGAATGGTTCTACACATATCTCGGCGGCGGCAAAATGCTTACTGCCGTTATTGCTCTTGCGATAGGCTCAATGGCATTGAACCTGGTTATTGATGTTATCGGCTTGTTTGACATTCCGTCATGGCTTAATATCACAACTCTCGTAATTGCCGTTATAACCTTAATACCGATTGGTATGTGCTCAATTTTTGTTCATTGGAGCTTAGTAGTTGACGGAGCTAACGATAATCTCACAGGTGTATTTGCTTCAATGGCGGTTGTTCGTTTTATGGAAGCTAATAATATCAGATTTGAAAACACAGAAGTAGTTGCTGTATCTACTGCATGTGAAGAATGCGGACTCCGCGGAGCAAAAGCTTATGCAAAAAAGCATATAGACGACGGCGTCGAAACAGTATTTATTGCAGTTGATACACTTCGCGATTATGATGATATGGGCGTTTACAATAAGGATATGTCAGGTACGGTTACACTTGATAAGCAGGTTGCCGCTATGCTTAAAAAGGCAAGTGAAACAGCGGGACTTAATCTTCCTTATGCAAAGGTGTTCTTCGGCTCGTCTGACGCTGCCGCAGCTCAGAAAGTCGGTATTAAATCAGCAGCACTCGCCGCTATGGATCCTACGCCGGCAAGATATTATCATACAAGACTCGATAAAGCTGATAATCTTGATCCGAAGACAGTTGAAGCAGGTATAAATGTTATGCTTGAAACTGCATTCTTATATGACACAGAGGGATTAAAGGATGAATATTAATAAAAAACTATTGTTAATTCTATACATTATGTGTTATTATTAATATATAACGACCAAAAGGGGACAGAATTATGCAATTCAAAATTAAAAAGACGGTTTCAATTTTGCTGATACTTGCAATGGTAACTGTTATGTTTTCTTCCTGCAGTGTTGAAAAACTTCTTAATAATGACGCTGAAGAGCCTGTTGCAGTTACTGTTAAAACGGATCTTAAGGATGCTGTATTTACTTTTACATATGGTGAACTCAAGGGTGTGCTTCCACAGGATAAGCTCGGCTCGCTTTTTGAAGAATACGAGGAGCTCAGCGATGATATCACCACAGACTTAACTTACAATGATTTGTGTAACCGTTATGAAGAGGGAAGCGAGCTTTTCAATTCGGTAATGGATTTGCTTTCGGCAGAGGAAAAGGCTCAGCTTACAAATAATAATGAAGCTGTTCTTGATTACTTCGTAGAAAAAATAAATTATGCTAAAGCCGAGAAACCAATCGTTGAATATAAAGAAAGCTTCTGGACTGACAGTGACAGCATTTATTTCTCACAGAACGGTAAAGAAAGCGATTCAAAAATCAAAACTGCCGCAAAGTATTTTGATTACTTCGTTACAAAGGGCGTAGGCAACTACCTCAGCGACGAGAATAACGGCGTAACGGGTATTACAGAAAAAGGTGACGATTTAACAAATATTATGTATCTTTACGGCGACAAAAAGGCTTGTGCGCTGACAATAGATAATGTTGTTGCAGTTTATAGCTCGGTTCAGTATGATACAGTTAAAAATTCTGACGACGAAAATGTTCCGACAGCTGCAACAAGAATTGTGAAAATCGTTCTCAAGGATGATGAAGCAGCTGTTAAGAATGCCTTTTCTTTAAGAGGTAAGGAAGGTATCCTTAAAGAAATGAAAAAGGGCTCGGATTATTTCACTGTTGATGATTACAATGTAGCGTTTGACACCTGCACAATCGTTGCAACCTTCAATGCAGTTACAGATAATATTATCACGGTAAGCTATTATAAGAATATGGCTGTTTCTACTGTTGTTAACGGCGTCGGCTCTCTTGAATATTTGGGCAGTCAGGATTTAACCTTTAATTGTACGGACTGTGTTGAATATCATTTCGGTTGGGAAGCAGAAGCAAAATAATTTACTTATTAAGCTCCGTTGATATTGTCAACGGAGCTTTTGATTTATGAGGTGTTGTTATGTCTATGAAAATTAAGGATAAAGGCAAGAATTATACTGTTCCGCAAATCGATTTATCGGTAATGCCAAACGATATAAGCGAAGAGTTAAAATATCTTTTTGAATACACTGTTGTAGATGAGGGTAACGGATATCTCGGACACCCCGACTCTGTCACTGTCAACGGTGATGAAATTTTGACTTTTTATCCCGAAGGACACGGAAAAGGCAAGGTGTTGGTTAAGAAGAGCTTTGACGCAGGCAAGTCGTATGCCGACGGTGTGGACAATCCGCCTGAAAGCTGGGTGAAATCAAAGGAAACACCGACGGTATATAGATTACAATTCTCTCAGCACGAATGGAACGATAAAATCATTTTAATTTGCGGCAATCCGAAATGGTGGAATGAAAAAACCTCTGTCGGCGGTTTTAATTGCTCGGTTTCCTGTGATGAGGGCAAGACCTTCTCGGAATTTGAACTGTTCTTCGGCGGTGAGATTTATCCTATCGTTTCAATGAGCTCGCTTACAAGAATGAAAGAAAACGGGGAGTTCATTGACAAATGGATGGGTCTTTTTCACGACAAAGATTTTGTGAATTACAAAACATTCTTAACCTTTGACAATGACGGAAAAATGCATTGGTCAAAGCCCGTGCCGTATTTCTCAAAATACAGAGAAATTGAACAAGCGACGGGTATGTGCGAGGTTGAGTGCGTCAGAAGTGACGGCGGAACGGGCGATGAGTTGATGCTCATTACAAGGAGTAATTCAAAAAAGACAAATTCGCTTCTTTCTTTTTCAAGTGATGAGGGCGAAACCTGGTCGGAGCCTGTATTCGCACCGAGTGCCGTGAACGGTGAAAGACATAAGGCAGACTATCTTCCTGACGGCAGATTGTTTATTACTTTCCGTTCAATCGAAAGAGATAAAAGAAAAAACAGAAAATACAGCGAAAAGCTCTTCAGAGGTTGGTATTCCGAGGGCTGGATAGCTTGGGTCGGCACTTATGACGACCTGAAAAACGGCAAAGAGGGACAGTACAGAATCAAGATTGCGCATACCTATTTGCCCGGACAAAAAAAGCCCGCAATTACGGCTAATGCAGACACAGGCTATTGCGGAAATGTTGTGCTGTCCGACGGTACCGTCGTAACCTCGTCTTACGGAATATTCTCACCCGAAGTAAAGGAAACGGGCAGATATTCAACCGATAAAGGTATGCTCAAAAGAAAGACATTTATTGTTTCAAAAAGAATAAAGCCCGAAGATGTTGAAAGGTTAATTAAATGACAGTATTATATGTAATAATTACAATTATAATAGCATATTGCATCGTTGCGTCGGCTTTGATGATTAACGGTGCGAGAGAAAGCAGGAACATTCCTCCCGATACAGTCGGAATAGTTCTCGGCTGTACGGTCCGTGACAACGAGCCGAGTCCCATGCTTTTGAAAAGATGCGACAGAGGATATCGGTATCTGAAAGAAAACGAAAATGCCGTGCTTATTCTTTCGGGCGGAAGAGAAGATGAGATTAACCGTTCCGAAGCACAGGTTATGTTTGATTATTTGACTCAGGAAAAGGGTATAGAGGCAAGCCGGCTTATCATTGAAAATCAGTCGCGGACAACGGTTGAAAATATGGTCTTTTCAAAAAGAATTATGGACGAAAAAGGCTTTGGAAACAGGGCTGTAATTATTACAACGAATTTTCATGCGTTCCGTTCAAAGATTTATGCGAAGCGCGAAGGAATAGAGCCGTATAATCTGTGTTCCCGTTTGTCAGCGTCAACATTTTTAAGGAATGTTGTCCGGGAATGGATTGTTTTATTAGGGCTTATGAAGAAATAGCACCTTTTTGCATAAGCCTATGCAATTTAAGAAACGGCGAAGCGAATATAAATCTATTTGCATCCAATATTCAAAAAACTGTTGACAATTCAGGAATAATGGTGTATCATACTCACACAACAAAGAAGAACTGCCCGTTCTCACCTGTGATTTTATTATGAAACAGGTCAATACTTCAAAGGCTTTGGTCTTATTGTGTGTATTGAGCGTGAACGGTTATGTTCACGCTTTAATTTATTTTAGGAGTGATTATCCATCGCTATCAAAGAAATGCAACTCAATGAAGAAATCCGTGACAAAGAAGTCAGAGTAATTACTGCTGACGGCGAACAGCTCGGCATTATGTCGGCTAAAGAAGCGCTTAAAAAGGCTGAAGAGAAAAATCTTGACCTTGTTAAAATCGCGCCTACCGCAAATCCGCCCGTTTGCAAAATTATGGACTACGGAAAATACAGATTTGAACAGACAAAAAAAGAGAAGGAATCCAAGAAAAACCAGCGTATCATCGAAACAAAGGAAATCAGACTCTCTCTCAATATTGACACGCATGACTTCGATACGAAAGCAAATCAGGCAAGAAAATTTCTTGCAACCGGCCACAAGGTAAAGGTTTCAATTCGTTTCAGAGGACGCGAAATGGCACATCCGCAGTTAGGCGAAGAAACCATGAGAAAATTTGCCGAAGCTTTAAGTGAAAACTGTACTCTCGAAAAGCCGGCAAAGCTTGAAGGCAGACAGATGCTTATGTTCTTAGCCCCTTTGGCTACTAAATAAGTAAATTATTCATTCAGGAGGAAAATAAAATGCCTAAAATTAAAACTCACAGCGGTGCAAAAAAACGTTTCAAATTGTCAAAGAACGGTAAGCCGATCAGAGGACACGCTTACAAGTCACACATTCTTAACAAGAAGTCAACCAAGAGAAAAAGAAATCTTCGTAAGACTACTGTTGCAGACGTAACAAATCAGAAGCAGATTAAGCGTCTTGTTCCTTATAAATAATTCTTAAAACGATTGGGGCTTAAAGCCCGTTTACTACAAAATTTCGGAGGTAACTTATAAATGGCTCGTATTAAGGGTGCGATGATGACTCGCAAAAGAAGAAATAAAGTTTTAAAACTCGCTAAAGGATACTATGGCTCAAAGTCAAGCCTTTTCAAGACTGCTAAACAGGCAGTTATGAAGTCCGGTCAGTATGCTTACATCGGCAGAAAGCAGAAGAAGAGAGATTTCAGAAGACTCTGGATCACAAGAATTTCAGCTGCTTGCAAGATGAACGGTATGAATTATTCAACATTCATCAACGGACTTAACAAAGCAGGCGTTACATTAAATCGTAAGATGCTTTCTGAAATTGCTATTTCAGATCCTGCAGCTTTCACAGCTCTTACAGAGCAGGCAAAAGCAGCACTTAAATAAGCTATAACCACGCCTGAATTTTGGGCGTGGTTAAATTTTTTGTCGCATTTTAGTATGAATTATATTGAAATTTCAAGCAGGAACAACGAAAAAATTAAATATGTAAATAAACTCGTTACAAGCTCAAAAGAGAGAAATCGCGCTTCGCTTTTTGTGTGCGAGGGTATTCGCCTTTGCTACGACGCCTTAATAAGCGGATACAGCATTAAAGAGGTGTATATAACCTATGACGCACTTTCCAAGTATAATGAAAAAGCGCAGGTTATTACAGATAATGCCGACAAGGTTTATCTGATAACCGACGAGGTTAAAGATAAGCTTTCGGATACTGTTAATTCCCAAGGCGTTTTTTGCGTTGTTGAAATGAAACACAGCACTACCGAAGAGGTTACGGCAGGCAAAAGATATGTTGCACTTGACTCGGTGCAAAATCCCCAGAATTTAGGGACTGTTGCGAGAACGGCAGAGGCTCTCGGAATTCAGGGTGTTATTGTTTCGGGCGGCTGTGATATTTACAATCCCAAAGCACTGAGAGCTTCAATGGGAAGTCTTTTGAGGATTCCCGTAATTCGGACCGATAATCTGTGCGCGCTGATTGAAAAGCTCAACAGCTGCGGAGTATTAACATTCTCAACTGTCCCCGACAATTCAGCAAGAGATATTACAACTCTTGATTTTTCACGCGGTGCGGTTGCGGTTATCGGAAACGAAGGAAACGGCGTCAGTCAAGAGGTCCAAAATGCTACTTCTGTGCTTGCAACTATTAAAATGCTTGGAAACGCCGAGTCGCTGAACGCTTCTTCGGCGGCAGTTATTACTATGTGGGAAATGATGAAATGATTAACTGCGAATATTGGATTTGGCTGCAGCGTACACTTGGATTTGCAGCGAAAATTGATGATATAATAAATTATTACGGCTCGGCACGGAAGCTTTACGAGGTCGGAAGCTATGAGTGGCGGCTTTCCGGTTTGTTTTCGGGTAAGCAGATTGAAAAACTTTCGCAGTACAGCCCGTCGGAATCCGGGAAAATAATGAGAGCCTGCTCTGACAACCATTGGGATATCATTACACCCGACGATGACGAATATCCGCCTTTACTTCGTGAGATCTGCGATTTCCCCGCAGTGCTTTATGTTGACGGAAACAGCGAATTGTTAAACAATTTCGCTTTCATCTCAATGGTGGGTACACGAAAGGCTTCGGCATACGGAATGAAAGCGGCAACTGTTCTCGCTTCCGAGCTTTCCAAAACCGGATTAACTGTTGTTTCGGGCGGTGCATTAGGCATTGACAGTGCCGCGCACAGCGGAGCGCTTTCATCACAGTCAAAGACGGTTGCCGTACTCGGCTGCGGTCTGGGCACTGACTATTTGAGGGAAAACGAGGCTTTACGAAGAAATATTGCACAAAACGGCGCCGTGATAACCGAATATCCGCCGTTTTATGAGGCGTCCAAATACACCTTCCCGAAAAGGAACAGAATTATTTCCGGTATGTCCTTGGGAACCGTTGTTATTGAGGCGGGAGAACGCAGCGGCTCGCTCATTACGGCAAGGCTTGCCACAGAGCAGAACAGAGATGTTTTTGCAGTGCCGGGAGATGTGTTTTCTTCTTCCTTTACAGGAGCTAATAAGCTGATTCGCGACGGCGCAAAGCCTGTGTTTACCGCGGCAGATATTGCAGAGGAATATGTCAATCTTTATCCTGATAAAATAAAGCTTGACGGTGCGGATACACCGCTTTCAAAAATTATTGCAAAAAGTGATAAATTTGTGCTCGACAGCATAAATGTACCAAGGAAACAAAGAAGCAAAAAGAAAGAAAATATAATTGAGAAAACAGAGCCTGAAGAACAGACTTTTAATAATACAGAGCAGAGAGCTTTACCTGAAGGCATTTCTGAAAACGCGAGAACCGTTTACGGCGTAATTGACGGCGAAACAGAATTTGACGAAGTCGTAAGAAGCTCGGGGCTTCCCGCATTCAAGGTTATGACTGCAATTACGGAGCTTGAAATGCAAAAGGTAATTGATGTTCTGCCGGGCAGAAAATATAAAAAAATTTGAGTTAAGGATGATTTTTCTATGTCAAAATTAGTTATAGTTGAGTCGCCTTCAAAGGCAAAGACAATACAAAAATATCTTGGCAAGGATTATAAGGTAACCGCTTCGGTAGGTCATATCAGGGATTTACCTGCGGCAAAATTGAGCGTTGATGTCAAGAATGATTTTGCTCCGAAATATGCTATTGTCAAGGGCAAAGAAAAGCTTGTAAAAGAATTAAAGGAAATGGTTTCTGAAGCGGATTCTGTCTATCTTGCAACCGACCCGGACCGTGAGGGAGAAGCTATTTCATGGCATCTGGCAACCGTTCTTAATCTTGATATAAATGAAAAGAACAGAGTTAAATTTAATGAAATCAATAAGACAAGCGTTACAAAGGGTATTGCAAATCCGGAAAAGATTGACCTTGATTTAGTTGACGCACAGCAGGCAAGAAGAATTCTTGACCGTATCGTAGGCTATAAGTTAAGCCCGTTTGTTTCGCAGAAGATAAGACGCGGTCTTTCAGCCGGCCGTGTTCAGTCCGTTGCAGTCCGCCTTATAGTTGACAGAGAAGAAGAAATCAGAGCTTTTAAGGCTGAAGAGTATTGGTCAATCGACGCAAAATTTTCAGCTCCGTCATCTAAGAAAGTATTTTCGGCTTCTCTTACGGCAGATGAAAACGGAAAGGTTAAAATTAACGACAAGGCTCAGGCCGATGAATATCTTGCTCGCCTTGACGGTGCCGATTATATTGTCGATTCCGTAAAGAAAGGAACGAGAAAACGCCAGCCTGCTCCGCCTTTTACCACTTCAACCTTACAGCAGGACGCTTCAAGAAAATTAGGTTTCCAGGGCAAAAAGACAATGAAAATCGCTCAGGAGCTTTATGAAGGTATGGAGATTAAGGGCGTAGGTACAACAGGTCTTATTACCTATATGAGAACCGACTCGCTCAGAATTTCAGAAGAGGCAAGAGCCGAGGGAAATGAATATATTTTGTCAGAATACGGCAAGGCTTATCTTCCGGAAAAAGCAAGATATTATAAAACAAAGTCAAACGCTCAGGACGGACACGAGGCTATAAGACCGACAATTCCGTCACTTTCACCCGATAAGGTTAAGGACAGTCTTACAACAGACCAGTATAAACTCTATTCACTTATCTGGAAGCGCTTTACCGCAAGCTTAATGTCTGCTTGTGTTCAGGATACCGTTAAGGTAGAAATAAGCGCGGCAACAGAAATCGACAGAAACGCAGGTAAAATTCTTAACTTCTCTGCATCGGGATACAGCGTAAAATTTGACGGCTACACCCGTCTTTACGAGGTAAGTACCGATGAGGAGGAAGAGGGCGAAAGCGTTCTTCCCGAAATTCACGAGAGCGACAAGCTGAAGCTTAAGAGTATTGACGGAAATCAACACTTCACACAGCCGCCGGCAAGATATTCGGAAGCATCACTTATTAAAGCGCTTGAAGAAACAGGCGTAGGCAGACCGAGTACTTATGTTTCAATCGTTTCTACAATTCTTCAGAGAGAATATGTAGTCAGAGAAAAAAAGCAGTTATCACCGACAGAGTTGGGTGAAGCGGTTGTAAATCTTTTAAAACAGCAGTTCCCGAATATAGTTAATGTTAAATTTACCGCTAATATGGAGTCGGATCTTGATAAGGTTGAGGCAGGCGAGGTCGATTATATACAGATGCTTCACACCTTCTATGACGGATTTGAGGAGACACTTGCAAAGGCAAAGAATGAAATGTCCGGCGTGAAAATTCAGCTTCAGGAGGATGTTACCGATATTCCCTGCGACAAGTGCGGCAGAATGATGGTCGTTAAGGTTGGCAGATTCGGCAAATTCCTTGCTTGCCCGGGATATCCCGAATGTAAGAATACCAAGCCTTATGTTGTGGAAACAAATGCTAAGTGTCCTGTATGCGGCGGCAAGGTTATTCAAAAGAAATCAAAGAAGGGATACGCATTCTTCGGATGCGACAATTATCCCGATTGTAATTTTATGACTTGGGATAAGCCGACAGAAGAGCTTTGTCCGCAATGCGGCAAGTCATTGTTTAAGCGTAAGGGCGGATTATTGGTCTGCCTTGACGAAAAGTGCGGATTTGAAAAGAAAGCCGAGAGAAAGAAAAGAACTAAAAAAGAGGAAGAATAAATGAAAGCAGCAGTTATCGGCGCAGGCCTTGCAGGCTGTGAGGCGGCGTGGCAACTGAATAAAGCAGGCATTAAGGTCGATTTATATGAAATGAAACCGACAAAGCATTCGCCTGCACATAAATCTGATAATTTCGCAGAGCTTGTTTGCTCGAATTCCTTAAAAGCAGAAAGACTTAATTCTGCCGCAGGACTTCTCAAGGCCGAAATGTCCGAGTTCAATTCTGTTTGCGTAAGCGCCGCAAAGAAGACGGCAGTGCCGGCAGGCGGTGCGCTGGCAGTTGACAGAGAATTATTCTCTTCTCTGATTACTCAACAGATTAAAAGCACCGAAAATATCAATGTAATTGAAAAAGAGGTCGCAGAGCTTCCGGAAGCTGATGTTGTAATTATTGCGGCAGGTCCTCTTGCGAGTGACAGCCTTTCTCAGACAATTAAATCACTCTGCGGCGAGGGACTTTCATTCTACGACGCGGCGGCTCCGATTGTTTCGGCAGACAGTATTAATATGGAATTTGCTTTCACGCAATCAAGATATGACCGCGGCGGTGATGACGACTATATCAACTGCCCTATGAATAAGGAAGAATACGAAGCGTTTTACGAAGCGATTATCAGCGCCGAGAGTGCCGAGCTTCATACATTCGACAAAAGAAAAGATGTCTATGAGGGCTGTATGCCTATTGAGGTGCTGGCTTCGCGCGGAAAAGATACAATGCGATACGGTCCGCTCAAGCCCGTAGGTCTTGTTAATCCGAAAACAGGTCACAGACCGTGGGCAAATCTTCAGCTTCGCAAAGAGAATTCACAGGGTTCAATGTATAATCTTGTGGGCTTTCAGACGAATTTGAAATTCGCTGAGCAGAAGAGAGTATTTTCAATGTTCCCCGCGCTTCATAACGCAGAGTTTTTGCGCTACGGCGTAATGCACAGAAATACATTTATAAATTCTCCGAAGCTGTTAAATTCAGATTTCAGTATGCGGAAAAATGAAAAGATATTCTTCGCAGGACAGATTACGGGCGTTGAGGGATATATGGAATCAGCGGCGGCAGGAATACTTGCAGGACTCAATGCCGCAAGAAGACTAAAGGGTAAGCAAACCGTTACTCTTCCCGAAACTACAATGATGGGCGCGCTTTCAAGGTATATCAGCGATGAAACCGTAACAAATTTTCAGCCTATGGGCGCGAATTTTGGCGTATTGCCTCCGCTTTCGGAGAAAATCAGGGATAAAAGCGAAAGATATATGGCACTCGCAAAGCGAAGTATGTATGATTTAGAAAGATTTAAGGGTGAAAACGGAATATGAAAATTATAGTTGACGCATTCGGCGGAGATAATGCTCCGCTTGAAATAATAAAAGGCTGTATTGACGCGAAAAACGAATTGGGCGTTGATATTATGCTCACAGGCAAAAAGGAAGATATTGAAAAATGCGCAAAGGATAATTCTCTTGACATTTCTTCATTTGAAATAAAAAATGCAGACACGGTATTCCAAATGACTGACACTCCGTCTGAAATTGTAAAATCAAAGCGAGGCACCTCCTTAGGCGTGGGTATTGACGCATTAGCTGACGGAGAGGGCGACGCATTTGTTTCGGCAGGCAGTACGGGTGCACTTCTTGTCGGCGGCACTCTTATCGCAAAGAGAATCAAAGGCATAAAAAGACCTGCCTTAGCCGCTGTTATGCCGTCAAATAATAATCCTTTTATTCTCGTTGATACGGGAGCCAACTGTGAATGTAATTCTGAAATGCTCTGTCAGTTCGCTATGCTCGGCAGTCTTTATATGGAAAAAATTCTCGGTGTGAACAAGCCTAAGGTTGCACTTGCAAATATAGGTACGGAGGAAACAAAGGGTACTCCTCTTGCCGTTGAAACATATCAGAAGCTCAAAGAAATGAAGAACATAAATTTTATCGGCAACATCGAAGCCCGCAGTATTCCTTTCGGCGAGGCTGATGTTATTGTTGCTGACGGATTCTCGGGCAATATGATTATCAAAATGTACGAGGGCGCTGCAAAGGCTATTTCAAATCAGGTCAAAGATGTATTCAAAAAGAATATCTTTACAAAGCTCGCATATCTCGGCGTTAAATCCGGTATGGATGACTTTAAAGAGAGAATGAACTATAAAAAATACGGCGGAGCACCGCTTGTCGGAGTCAGCAAGCCTGTATTCAAAGCTCACGGCTCATCAGATGCTTACGCAATTAAGAATACTATTGCTCAGGCTGTAAAATATGTTGATTCGGGCTTTATAGAAATAGTTGAAAAGTCACTTAAAGGAAATGAAAATAATGAATGATTTTGAAAAAACAATAGAATATGAATTCAAAGACAAGTCATTGCTTGAAAAAGCATTGACTCATTCGTCGTTTGCTAATGAAAATCATTTGCATACGGGTGACAACGAAAGACTCGAATTCTTAGGCGATTCCGTACTCGGACTTGTCACCGCAGAGTATCTTTTTGCAAATCACAGGACTTTTCCCGAGGGTGAGCTGACAAAGCTTCGCAGTTATGCGGTTTGTGAAAAATCACTTTTTGAATTTGCAAAGGAAATAGGCTTGGGTCAGCAGATAAAGCTGAGCAACGGAGAAGCCCGAACCGGAGGCAGAGAAAGACCCTCCGTGCTTTCAGATGCGTTTGAGGCGCTTATTGCCGCAATTTATCTTGACGGGGGAATAGAAAACGCAAAGAAGTTTATTTTGCGTTTCGTCGCACCTTATGTTGAGTCAAAGCCAAGCTTTAAGGACTACAAAACAACCTTGCAGGAGGTTGTGCAGAGAAATCAGGGCGAAGAGCTCAGATACATACTTGTTTCGGAAACAGGACCCGACCATGATAAGCATTTTGAGGTGGAGGTGCATCTCAATTCAAATGTAATCGGCAAAGGCTTTGCGGGAAGCAAGAAAAAAGCAGAACAGGAAGCGGCTAAACAGGCATTGGAGCTGATGGGACTTTGAAGCATATTAACATAGGCTTGTTTGTTCCTCATTCGGGCTGTCCGCACTGTTGCAGCTTCTGCAATCAAAAAACGATATCGGGTTCGGCAAGAGAGCTTAAAACCGATGATATTATCGAGGCGTGTGAAATAGCACTTGAAAGCGGCAAGGTTGACCCTGATAATTCTGAAATAGCATTTTTCGGCGGCAGTTTTACGGCAATAGACGAAGAATATATGATTTCCTTGCTCAAAACGGCAAAAAAGTATATTGATAACAAAAGCTTTAAGGGAATCAGAATTTCCACCCGTCCGGACTGTATTAACGCCTATAAGCTGAATATTCTTAAAGAATACGGCGTCACCGCCATTGAGCTCGGCGCACAGAGTATGGTTGACAGTGTACTTGATATCAACGAGAGAGGGCACAGTGCCGACGATGTGAGAATTGCATCGGAGTTGATAAAAGAATACGGCTTTTCTTTGGGACTTCAGATGATGACGGGGCTGATGGGCTCCGACTTTGAAAAAGATATTTTTACTGCCGAAGAAATAATAAGGCTGAAGCCGGATACAGTCAGAATTTATCCGACAATAGTGCTTGAAAATACTACGCTGGCAACTAAAATGCAAGCAGGCGAATATTCGGCGCAAACGCTTGATGAAGCGGTTAAGTTGTGTGCGAAATTGCTTTTAATGTTCCGCGAAAACGGTATTGCGGTTATCCGTTTGGGTCTTCATTCGGGCGGAAATGTAGAAGAGGGTTATCTGGCCGGAGCTTATCACCCTGCCTTCAGAGAACTTTGCGAGGGCGAAATTTATCTTGAAAAAATGCTCTGCGCTCTTAAAGATAAAGACAAATCCAAAGCATATCAAATCGAAGTGCCCGAAAAATCAATTTCTAAAGCCGTAGGGCAGTCAAAAAGAAATGAAAAAGCATTGAAAAATCAAGGCTTTTGTTGTAAAATAAAGGGTAATATTTTTTTAAGCGATTACGAAATCAAAGTAAAGGAATTATAATATGTTTTTAAAAGCGCTGGAAATGCAGGGATTCAAATCATTCCCTGATAAAACGGTACTTGAATTCAATAAAGGCATAACAGCCGTTGTAGGACCTAACGGAAGCGGAAAGAGTAATATTTCCGACGCTGTGCGCTGGGTTCTCGGCGAGCAGTCAACAAAGAATTTGCGCGGCTCGAAAATGGAGGATGTTATCTTTGACGGTACTGATATCCGCAAGGCAAAAGGCTTTGCAGAAGTAACATTACGGCTTGATAACAAAGACAGAGCGCTTGCCAACGATAACGACGAGGTTGCCGTTACAAGAAGATATTTCCGTTCGGGTGACAGTGAATATCTTATCAACGGCGAGAGCGCAAGACTCAGGGATATAAACGAGCTGTTTATGGATACGGGCCTCGGCCGTGACGGATATTCCATTGTCGGTCAGGGTAAAATTGCGGATATGGTTTCTTCAAGAGCAGGCGAACGCCGTGAAATGCTTGAAGAAGCTGCGGGAATTTCTCATTTCCGTTACCGTCGTGCCGACGCTTTGAAAAGGCTTAATCAGGCTGAGGAAAATCTCATTCGCTTAAGGGATATACTCACAGAACTTGAGTCAAGGATAGGCCCTCTTAAAACACAGAGCGAAAAGGCGCAGAAATTCATTGTTTTGGCTGAAGAAAGAAAGAATCTTGAAATAGGCATCTGGCTTAACACTATTGATAAAACAAACGACAAGCTTCGCGAACAGGACCATAAAATTTCAACTGCCGAGGTAAACTATAAGCAGGCGGAGCAAGAGCTTGTTGATATAGAAAAGAAAATTGACGAAGCGGCAAACGGCGTGCGTGATATAAATGTTAAAATCGAAGAAATAAGAGGTAAATCTTCTGTTTCGGAAGAACAGCTTTCCGCACTTGAAACACAGGTTAAAGTCGAAGAAAACTCAATTTTACATAACAACGAATCCATTGCAAGACTTGAAAAGGATAAAACCTTTGAAAACGAAACAGAACAGCATCTTGACGAAAGAATCAAAGAAGCTGAAGAAAGCATCAGGGCTTCCAAAGAACAGATTGCCGTTATTGAAGCAAAAATGGCAGAGCTTGCAAAGCAGGAGGAAGAATTCAAGTCAAGCAACCTTGAATTCTCAGATAGGGCACAGGCTCTTTCAAACGAAATCTCCGCTTTGTCGGTTGAACTTGCAGACAACAGAGTTACAAGCGAAACAGCTAATTCTTCAACAGATGAAATAAAGTCAAGAATTCAGGCTATTGACGAAACTCTCGGCGGCAGACAGGAAACATATCTTCGCTATAAAAAGGACAAAGAAACAGCCGAAAATGCGTTAAAGGAATGTGAAGACGAAATCAATTCGATTAAGAATTCCATTGACGGCTATACAATGCGTTTTGAATCACGCGGCAGAAAGGCTCAGGAATGTCAGGAATCTCTTATAGAAAAGCAGAGAGAATTCGCAAAGGCAGAGGACAGAATTAAAATTCTCCGTGACCTCGAAAAGAGTATGGAGGGTTATTCAGGCGCCATAAAGGCAGTTATGAATGAGGTTAAACGCGGTGCTTTGAAAGGTATTCACGGACCGCTTTCACAGTTGATTACGGTTAAGGATAAATATTCAACCGCTATTGAAACAGCACTCGGTGCGGCGGTGCAGAATATTGTTACAGATACTGAAAACGACGCTAAGCGCGCTATCAATTATCTTAAAGAATCACGCTCGGGCAGAGCAACATTCCTGCCCATTACCGCTGTCAAGGGCAGACTGCTGCAGGAGAAAAATCTCGATGACGAATTCGGCTTTGTCAGTATAGCAAGCGAGCTTGTTTCTGCCGATAAAGAATACTCGGATATCATTGAGTCATTACTCGGCAGAACCGTTGTCTGTGACGATATGGACTGTGCCGTTGCTATTGCCAAAAGATATAATTACCGTTTCAAGATAGTTACTCTTGACGGACAGGTTATAAATGCGGGCGGCAGTATGACAGGCGGTTCAAGAACGCAGAATGCAGGTATTCTCAGCCGCGGCAATGAAATAGAAAAGCTCACAAAGGGGCTTGATTCAATCAAGAGAGAAATTGAAGTTTTTGAAGCTGATTACAAGCAGTTGAGCGAAGATGCGGCAGCAGCAAAGGCAGAGCTTGAGGGCGCTGAGGGAGATTTGCTCCGCAAGAATGAAGAAAAAATCAGGCTTGAGGGTGACTGTAAGCTCGCCAAGGAACAGTTGGATACCGTATCGGGAACCGTTAAGGAATTGGCAGACGAAAAAGAATTACTCGAAAAGAGAATCGAATCAATAAAAGAAAATGCAAAGACTGCTGTTGTCAGGGTTGAAGAACTGACAAAGGCTATCGAAGAAAAAGAATTCGAACTCGAAAAGCTTACAGGCGACAGAGAACAGCTTATTTCTTCAAGAGAAGAGCTTTCGAGAAAAGCTTCCGAATTGAGCTTGCAGTCTGTTTCATTACAAAAAGATATTGAAACAAATGAAGATACGCTTCTTCATCTTAATGCCCGTAAAGAGGGGCATACTGATAAGGCGAGCGTGCTTGATAATGAGATTGCGGAAATTATTAATAAGAATGAGCAGTTGAAAAAGAATATTGAAAATCTTAATCTTACAATCGCTGAGCTTAAAAAGCTGTCGGAATGTTCAAGAGGAGAAATCGATGAGTTAATCAGTCAACGCGATATCTTTGAAAAACAGCAGAGTGATTTGAGATTGCTTGAACGCTCAAAGACAACAGAACGCGAACAGCTGGGCAACGAGCTTGCAAGACTTGAAGAAAAGAAAATTTCAATGCGAAAGGAATATGACGACCTTTCAGCAAAGCTTTATGATGAATATCAGCTTACAAGACGAGAGGCCGCGGCACTCGAAATCCAAATTGATGATTATCAGTCGGCGGGCAAACGGCTTCAGGAATTGAAAGCACAGATAAAGGCTCTCGGTTCCGTTAATGTTTCTGCGATTGAAGAGTATAAAGAAGTTTCCGAAAGATACGAGTTTATGTCCGAACAGATAAACGATGTTGAAAAGTCAAAAAATGAGCTCAACAAGTTAATCTACGACTTAACAGGAAAAATGGCTTCGCAGTTCAGGGAGAGCTTTAACAGAATAAATACCTGCTTCGGTGAAACATTCAAAGAATTGTTCGGAGGCGGTAAAGCAGAGCTTCGCCTTGAAAATGAGCTTGATATTCTTGAATGTAACATTGAAATAAAGGTTCAGCCACCCGGCAAAAATGTTAAGAATATAGACCTGCTTTCAGGCGGTGAAAAAGCGATTTCAGCGATTGCACTTTTGTTTGCAATTCTTAAGGTTACACCTGCACCGTTCTGTATTTTTGACGAGGTTGAAGCTGCGCTTGACGATGTCAATGTTACGCGTTATGCAAGCTATGTCAGAAGAATGACAAAGAATACTCAGTTTATTCTTATTTCACACAGAAGAGGCACTATGGAAGAAGCCGATGTGCTTTACGGCGTTACAATGCAGGAAAAGGGCGTTTCAAAGCTTCTTGAATTAAAGACGGCAGAAATGGCGCAGAAGCTCGGTTTAGCTTAAATAATTAATATAAGGTGAATTACAATGGGAATTTTCAGTAAAATAAATTTCGGTCTTACAAAGACAAGAAATAAAATGTCGGGTGCTATCGACGATTTGTTTGACAATGTTGAAGAAATCACCGATGACCTCTATGCAGAACTTGAAGAAATTCTTGTTATGGCTGATGTCGGAATGGTTACGGCAGTTCAGATTACAGAAACCTTGAGAAAAAATGTTGCTGATAAAAAGCTCAAAAATTCAGAAGCTATTAAGCAGGAAATGAAAAACATTGTTGCAGAGCTTCTTTACGGCGGAGAAGATATGGGCCTTATTACTCAGCCGTCGGTTATTCTCGTAATCGGTGTTAACGGCGTAGGTAAGACTACTACTATCGGTAAGCTTGCTGCAATGTATAAGTCACAGGGCAAGAAAGTATTGCTCGGTGCGGCCGATACCTTCCGTGCCGCCGCTATTGACCAGCTTCAGATTTGGGCTGACCGCTCGGGCGTCGAAATCGTTAAGCATGCAGAGGGCGCCGACCCTGCCGCAGTTGTATTTGACTCGGTTAATGCGGCAAAGGCAAGAAATTCGGATATTGTGATTATTGATACGGCGGGCAGACTCCACAATAAGAAAAATCTTATGGAGGAGCTTGCAAAGATTTACAGAGTTATTGACAGAGAATTACCGTATTCCGACCGTGAGGTTTTGTTGGTTCTTGATGCAACGACGGGACAAAATGCTGTCAATCAGGCAAAGGAATTCAAAGCAGTTGCGGATATTACGGGTATTGTTCTTACAAAGCTTGACGGAACGGCAAGAGGCGGTGTGGTGCTTGCCATAAAGAATGAACTCGGTATTCCCGTTAAGTTCATCGGTGTCGGCGAACAGATTGACGATTTACAGCCGTTTAAGCCTCAGGCTTTTGCAGACGGTTTGTTCCAAAAGATAGAATATGAGGAGGACGACGAACTTGAAAGTGAAAAAATTGCTGAAAATGTCTTGGGCGGCGTACGAAGCGGTGTCAATGGATACAGCGACGGCACAGAACAAGTGGAAAAACTTCCTGAAGAAAAGGTTTCGTTGTCACAAGAAACACAAGCAGGAGAAAATATCGAATTTAGCGCAGATAAAAGCGGAATTTCGGAATTACAACAGACAGCGCAGATAATT